>JAJRZB010000201.1 GCA_024275455.1 Bacteroidota bacterium
ACAACCTGTGCCTAACATAAGCTAAAGCTGCATACCGCAAATTATTGTAAAACAGGAAAATTATTCGATAAAATGGAATATATTTGTAAGCAGAAATATTTTTAGTTTAAACGCGGTACGCACTTTAGCTCTGCCGTTACCTGCAAGTTAAAAACAGAAAATATGAAACTAATTAGAACATTTCATCCAATTGGGCAAGGTGCTTTTTATACTGAAAGATTTAAATTCAGTAAAGACGATTTTACTGTTGTTTATGATTGTGGCTCTTTAACTTTTAGAGAAAAGAAAATGGAGAAGAGAATTAAATCTACTTTTCCTAAAAATCATTCTATTGATATTCTTTTTATTTCTCACTTTCATGCTGACCATATTAATGGAATTGAAATTCTTGCTAAACATTGTAAAATAAAGAAAGTTATCATGCCTTTAATTGACAACCAAGCAAAAATATTGGTAAAGGTAGCAAACCTAATTGATGCTAATTTTTCTGACACAAGGTTAATAGATAATCCAGAAGAGATATTTGGTGATATTACAATTATTAGAATAGATTCATCTGAAATAAACCCAAATTTTGACGGAGTTTCACTTGATAATCCGACAGACATTTCAAAAATCACAAGTTCAACTACTAATCAAAGTGGGATTGTTTTCACTCCTATTTTAGTTGTTGACTGGTTTTTTATTCCATTCAATTATAAACATGATGAAAGGAAAAAACAATTTGAAGATGCACTTAAAACATACACTTTAACTTTTAATAAAATTGACACAATAAATAAAATTAGAAAGAACAAGAATAATATTATTAAGGCATATAATGAAGTAGACGGAGACCTTAATGAAAACTCAATGATATTATATTCTGGTAAAAATTCTGACGACCACATCCATTGCTTTGACTATTATCAACATCTGTATTTACACCGTCATTTTCATTTAAATTTTCAAAGTGGCTGTTTATATATGGGAGATATAGACTTAAATGCTCCAAATATTGTTTCTGATATTAAGGCTAAGTTAAGTCCGCTACTTCAATATATTGGAACATTACAAGTTCCTCATCACGGTTCTATTCATAATTTCAATATTTCTATTGCACTGAAGTCAATTCATTGTGCAATATTTTCATATGGAACTACAAATTCATTTGGACATCCATCCGATAGAATTATTGGAGACATAATCTCAAATAGTATTTTTCCGCACCATGTGACAGAGAAAAAGGAATCTATAATTGTACAATGTAAATAAAACCAGCAGGTAACAAAAAATATACTGCATACCGCAATTACTTGTAAATATGAAAGTTATAAAACATAATAAAGATTGTCGTAACTTGAAAATAATTGTTTCAAAAAGCGGTACGCAGCATATTTAAACCGTTAGCAACAAGGCCAAGCCCACCGCACCTTTAGGCATATTTGGTTTTTGCCAACACACAAGGCCAAAACAGAAAAAAACCAAAAAAGCCTAAATCTTTGCCTACGCTCAGAAAACATAACAACAAGAATAATTATAAAAAAATAAGAGAAAGAAAACAATAAAGCGGGCTGTTTAAAACTTTGATTTTAAGGAAACTAAACAATAGAAAAGTGAATTGTTAATAACTAATCAAAAAAAGGGGTATGAACATAACTAATTTTGGTACTAATAAGTAAGGAACTTAAGCTCTACTTAAACCGAAACGGAACCAGGCGAACAATGAATGCACTAAATCAAATAGTTATACAACTTTTGATTGCACTACAACAAAAAAATACATTAAATGTAGTGAACAGAAATACTGATGATAGCCTACATTTACTCCTACCACTTGTTTACCAGTTATTCAACAAACCTTTTAATTTGTTCAAGTGCATCATACTTGGACTTTCCCTGTTTTTAAGAAGAATTAGCACAATACCTACAGGTAATTTCCCCAAAAACCATACTAATTACAATCCTACCAATACCATATTTCTAACGGGGAAAAACAAATTTATTATTCATGGGTCGCTTTGGGTGTAACCTTTGTGCATAAACAATAAAGTAAGCCTGTAGCGACCAAAAATTAGCTATAACCTATTTTTATATCCATTTTAAAAATGATATTATGAAGTACAAACAACAAATACTTAAGTTACTAACTATCGTATTGCTGTTGCCTGTTTTTGCAAATGGACAAGATTACCACCCATTTCCCGAAGAAAACGCATTTTGGACTGTTGTGGAGTTTGACCAGCAAATTTGGGAATGGGAGACTTACATTTATACAGTTAAAGGTGACACCGCTATAAACGACAAACCTTACAAAAAAATATATAGGCTTAATGATATCCCCAACAGCAAAGATACACTTTGGACTTTGCACAACTTCATGAGGCAAGATACAATTAACAAGAAAATCTGGTTTATACGCCATTACCAAGGTGAAACAACCGAAAAACTGGGCTATGATTTTGATGTTGAAATTGGTGATACAGTTTATCTCCCTGCCTTTGATTATGCCAATATCGGAGATAGCATTTTTGAGGTCATTGATCCTGGAGACGACTCTACTAAACTTCGAAATGATGAATACAGGAAAAACTATTTTTATTCTTCAATTGATCCTTTTAGCGATTTTTCACCATTCATAATAGAAGGGGTAGGCACACAAAGGACGGCATTTCCTAATTTACTTTTTTATGATCCATTTCATCAATCTGAATTGATTTGTCATATTGTTAATGGAGAGTATCTTTACGGCCCCTCACCTCTGCCAAATGAATGTGATTTTACTGTTAACATTGGAGAAGAGCCTGTTGAAATCAACATCTCAATTCAACCTAATCCATGCAAAAACAATCTACTGATCATTTTTTTTGACAATCGAAACGAGCATATTGAAATACAGCTATGTAACATTTTCGGTTTAGTGCTGATCGACCAAGGGTTAGATGCTAATATTACATCGTATAAAATGAATACTTCCAATATTCCAAACGGGATTTACCTGTTACAATTAAATTCAAACTCAATTAATTATTCAACCAAAATTATTGTTAATCATTAAAACAAAACCAATGAAAAACAAAGGAATACTACTATTATTAATTTGCTTGACATCCCTTTTCCAAACAACCAGTGGTCAATCCTCAAGTTATGCTGATAACTTTTACAATTTTTCAGCAGCATGAATTCGTATCTTGGAATAATGAAACATTACAAAACATCTTAGTACATGACAATTTTTCAGAATACCGATTTAATCAACTGTTATTCAGTATATTATGTTAATAACTTTTGTGAATAAAGCTATTTAATACTCTGATATTCAATATCTTAGATGTATTTACCACAAATCCGTCTATTGA
>JAJRZB010000202.1 GCA_024275455.1 Bacteroidota bacterium
CATTGCCTGTGCGGCAATATCATCGGTTCTATTATTACTTACATCCTTAAATAAATAGAGTGAACTTTCATAATTCATTTTAGCAAGCTCAAGTATACCAAGTTCAATTTCAGCTTTATAATAAAATAAGGGACCATCTCTTTTATCAACTATTTGGTTAAGACTTTCATAAGCGAGAGGAATATTATTATTATCCAAATACGCTTGAGCCTTAACAAACTTAATTTCCGAAGCTTGTTTATCATCTTTAATTCTTTGTAGAATTTCATTATAAAAATTAATTTCTTCCGTAATATTGCCTTGCTTCCTGTAAATTTTACCAAGTTCAAGAACCGAATTAAAACCTTCCTCAGTATTTAGAGATTCATTAATAACAAATTTAAAATAGGAGATTGCATCATCAAACCTATCCAGCAAGCTAGCACTTTTACCCATCCAATAATAAGAATTGTAAACCAATTTACTTTCCGGATATTTATCAATAAGCTTACTGTATTCTCTCAATGCTGCCTGGTAATTTCCATCACTATAATAAATTTCAGCTTTTTTAAATTGTAGTTTATCTATAAAATTTAATCTTTGATGACTGTTTATAAAATTTTCAAGATATTTAATCGCTTCCTCAGATTTATCCTGAATTATATAGCAATACTGTATTCCGTTAACCGCATCATAAACCAACGAAGAATTCGGAAAGATAGAAATCAGCTGCTTATAAGATTGAATTGCTAAATCATATTCACCTTTATTAAAATATGAATCTCCGATTGAATAATAAGTTATTGGCAATAATGGAGATTGCGGATAAATTTCGAACAGTTTCTTATAATTATCTATTGCTTCATCAAATTCATTCTGCTGAAAATATATCCATCCGATTAAATATTGAGAATCATCAGCATAATTTGAAGCCGGAAAACTATTTTGGATTTTATTTAGAACTTCAATCGCTTTAAGTGACTCTCCGCTTTTAAACAAAGTTTGTGCATAATTAAAAAATGATCGTTCATCATTTTTAAAATAAGAAGTTCTTTCCAAAACATTTTTATAGTGATTTGCTGCTTTTGAATATGATTTACTTCCATAGTAACTATCAGCCAGCCTCAATTCACATTCGCTGTATTTTTTCCCTTTTTTAAAACTGTTTAGATATTCTGTAAAAAAATGAATTGACTTTAAAAAATCTCTTAAGTTGAAATATGAATATGCTTTCCCGTAAACAGTATTCTCTCTAATTAGAGAATCATCAGTTTTAATTTTATTATAGTTTAATATAGCTTCTCTATAGTTACCAAGAAAAAAGTTAGCTTCAGCTGCATAAAAATTTAATTTATTTTTATTAATTTTAGTCGACTTACTATCAATTGCATATAAATTCTTAAGAGAATTAACATTATCTTTTAAATAAAATTTTGCAACACCCAAACCCAAATAACATCTGTCTTTAAGTTCACTTGGTATTTGTCTGATTTTTAATCCTCTACCAAAATATTCCGAGGCAATTTTATATTCTTTTTTTCTTAAATTTATTTCTCCCAATAAAGTTATAGCTCTTGCCTTAGTTAGTAAATCAGAAGATTTTGCAGATTGTAAAAGTGCTTGTTCTGATTCATCAAGGTTTTTTTCACTAAACTTACTTATACCAATATTAAGTCTAACTCTTTCGGAAAGCGGATGGTCCGGATATTTAAGAACAAATCGTTTCTGAATTTCTATAGCTTCATTATATTTGCCTTCGTATCGCTTTGCTTCCCCACTCCAGTAAAAAGATTTAACCGCAATGGAATCGTCCTTTGCAGAAGATAATATATTAAACAGCTTGTAAGCATTAGAATAATTACCCTGTTGAAAATAAATCCAAGCAAGACCATACCTAATTTTAGCAAGCATTTCTTTATTAGGCGAGTTATCTAAAATTCTTTTGTAAGTATTCGAGGCATCTTTATATTCTTTTAATCTATAAAATGAATTTGCTAAAATATAATCGGCATTGTTTTTATCATCTTTGGATAATTGATCAATCAGAGGGTCTGAAAGTTCTAAAATTGCATTATCATAATCTTCTAATTTAAAATAGCAAATGCCAATTCTTAATTGTGCGAGAGGAATTAAATCACTATTTCTGTGAAAACTTAAAAGTTTGTCATAATTTTCTACAGCTTCCTGATATCTTCCTTTTTTTTCGTATAAATTAGCTAAAGAGTATAAACTGTAATCTACAAAAGAGTTGTTTCGTTTTGAATTTGCTGCTGAGCTGAAAAATTGTTCGGCTTTATCTAAATTACTTTCTTCAATAAATGTTTCGCCAATTAAATGATATGCAGAACCGGAATAAGATGAATTTGGATATTGATTTACAAGTTTTATTAAATTTTGCCTGCTTTTTTCATAAAGTTTTTTTTCAAAATAAATATTGCCCAGTCTGAAAAAAGCCAATTCTCTAAAATTAGATGTAGGGAATTCTCTTACAAAATATTCGTATTGTGCAATTGCACCATCAAGTTGTTCTAACCCGAGCAGACATTCACCGATATAAAATTTAGAGCTTGAAAAAAGCTTTCGATCGGTTTCATCCAAATTTAGATACTTATTAAAATATTCAATTGATTGCGAGTAATCTCCATTTTGAAATTTTTCCATCGCAGTAGAATAAAAAGATTGATTCTTTTGAGCAGTTAATTGGGAAAATGCGAATAAAAAAAAGTAAACTAAATGGACAAATTTTATCATATAATTCTATTTGCAGTAATTATTATTTGATTAACTAATTAAACGTAATTCTACTCTAAATAGTTCCACAAAGTTGGAATAAAACACAATAATAATATATACAATAAGAAGATTAAGTTAAAGGTAAATATTATATTATTCTTATAACTTACTATTCTTTAATAAGTTATAGATACAAAAGTAAAATGCAAAAAAAAACCCAACTTAAAACTAAGTCGGGTTTCTTTTCTAAAAAAATAAATCAATTTAGATACTTAATTTCGTGTTTGCTTCTATCTCTATATTGTTTATCAGAGCTGGCAATTTTGAAATTTTCTTTAGCTTTTTCTTTATCCTTAAGACCTTTGAAAGCCATTCCTTTGTAAAAATAAGGTGCCCCTTTAGGAATTTTAGATTTTTTACCTCGGTAATTAATTGCATTGTCTGCTGCTTTTAATGCCTCATCGTATTTACCAAGTTCAACATATAAATCAGCTAATTTTAAGTAAGCAGCGTCATAGTTATAATTTGAAACTGCTAATTTTAAATATTCTTCAGCTTTAGCATAATTTTTATCTTGAAGAGCAGTTTCACCAAGTTTTGTATAAGCCAGTCCTATATATTTGCTGGCACGTTTTTTTAATTTTGCTTCTTTAACATTTTCTTTAAATTTCTTAAAATTCTCAATTGCTTTGTCATATTTTCCCCAAGAATAATAAGTGGTTCCAAGCGAATTATATGCTGTATAAAAATCCGGTTTTAATTCAAGGCAACTATTTAGAGCAGCCTCTGCTTGCTCAAACTTTCTTTTTTTCTTATAAACAGAACTAAGCTGATAATAAATTCTATAATCTTTAGAAATTTCTAAAGCCTTTTTATATGATTCCAATGCACCATCAACATTACCCGATTTTTTCTGCTTATTTCCTTGGTTATATAAAATAGCTGCTTCTTTATCCATTTCCGCATTTTGTGCGAAAGCATTTGTTGAAAACAACAAAAATGTTGCGAATATAAATAAAACAATTTTCTTCATTTAACTAACCCTTAATATTAATAAAACAATGATTTTGTGCGGAAGGCGGGACTTGAACCCGCATGCCCTTACGAGCACTACCCCCTCAAGATAGCGTGTATACCAATTTCACCACTTCCGCAAAATAAATCACAAAGATATATCTATGTGATCAAAAATGCAATATATTTAATACACACTATAAAAGATTTTACGGGCTTTTTATATAACAATTTAGGGGAGTTTGAAGTTCCAAATAAAATTATAAAAAATATACTGAAACTAAATGGTTTTCGAAAAATGAAAACTAAAATCCGAAAACAAATTTGGATTTAGTATATCTCAATTTATTCAAATGTGTTAACGATGTTCCTTGAAGAACTTTTTTCGTCCTCGTTCAATTAATAAATCTCTAACATTTCTTTTAAACTTTTGTTCAAATAACATTACTTTTACAATTTGTTCTTCCGTTAAAATATCATCTAAAGACTTGATGAATTCCTTTTTTACCAAAAACATTTGCTCTTCAATACCTAATAATTTATTTACCAATTCGTTGTAATTAGCTTTATTTTTATTTTCTAACGAGGATTCCATTTGTTTTATTATATTATCTTTTTCCTCATCAAACTCCTTTATTTTATTACGGGACAAGTTCCTTCTGGCAAAAAACTTGATTGCAATATCTTCATCTAAATTTAGCGTCTCTAAAAGTTTGATTTTTTCTAAAGTCTCAAATCTTTTACCAAAATCTTTTTTCCCCTTTCCAGGTCTATCCATTTGAGCCACCAAAGGTGTTGCTATTATTAAAATAATTACTATAATTTTCTTCATTTTATCTCCAAATTATTAAAGTTTTTATTTAACAATTCATTGTAAACCATGTTAAACTCTTCTTCGGAAAGTTGATTAATAAGATATTCTTCAATATCCGATGTTAAAACAGTTTCAGCTAAATAATCATAAACACTTTCATCATTTATATTTTCTATCTCATATAATTGTTCAAGTAATTCGTTATCTATTAAAAAATCTTGGTCACTTGAATAAACATTATCAATCAGTTCAACAACTGCATCTTCGTTTGTTGAATACGAATTTAGTAATTGCTCAAAATTATTTTCGTTAAAATTATTATTAAAGATTGTTTTAAATAAAATTATTCCGATAATTATTACCGGTAATAAATATGCAAATTTTATAAAGTTTGTATGCTTAGTCTGCCCTATTTTTTTTCTTGCTTCAGGGAGTAATGAATTGAAATAATTTTCATTTACATCGATTTTTGAAATTTTTAGACTATTAAAATTTTCTTTAAATAAATTGAATTCCGTTTTAAAAGTTTCGTCATCAAGCAGTTTTTTTTCAAAAATCTTTTTTTCTTCAGGCGATAATTCATTGTCTAAATACTTTATAAAAATTTCCGATTTATTTTTCATTATTCATTAAACCCATAATTTTTTTAGATGCATGAAAATAATTTGCTTTTAACCCTCCAATACTTCTGCCAGTAATTTTAGAAATTTCTTCGTAATTCAATTCTTCAAAATGTCTCAGAATAAATACTTCTTTTTGTTTTGTAGGTAATTTATTTAACATTTCATTTACTTTTTCTAACTTTTCTTTGTCTTCAAAATTTGTAATAATATCTTCACTGTAAGCAACATCTTTTTTTTCGGAACTATCCAGACTTAAAAAACTTTTTATTTTCCTTTTTCTTATCAAATTCAGACTTCTTGTTTGAGTTATTTTGTATATCCATGTTTTAACAGAGGATTTAAATTTAAAGTTTTTTATTTTATTATAGATAACTATAATAACTTGTTGAGTAATTTCATCCGCATCTAAATGGTTGCCAACCATTCTTCTGGCATGCCAGTAAATCGTCTTTTGATATTTTCTTATCAATTCATTAAAAGCCTTTTCGCTTCCGGCAATAAATTGATTTACTAATTCGTTATCTAAATTTCTTTCCATAAAATTCCTTAGCAATAAATTAGACATTTTACAGCAGAGTTTGGTTTAAAAGAAACTATAAAATTATAGATATTTAATACAAATTAGTCAGTAACAAATAAGATAACCTGCCCTCTTCTTTTTGGTGAGTTTTTAAATTGGCTTTCTTCTATAACTGTACATTTAGTAAAAATATTTTTAACTCTTTAAACCATTCAATAATTGCAAATGTCCAATGTTCAAAATCATTCATCAAAATTAGGAGGAAAAATGAGAAAGTTAAGTATTTTAATTGTGACCTTTAGTTTAATTCTAACCTCTTTTATAACAACTTCTGCAAAAGGGCTTAAGCACAATTTTGATAAACGGGGCAAAATAATTAAGCAACTTAATCTTACAGATAAACAACTGGAAAAGTTTAATAATATTCGGTTGAATCAAGAGGAGGTTAAAATTGAAATAGAATCTAAATTAAAGAAAAACAAATTGGCTCTTAAGAGATTATTACTGAACGATGACTTTACTAAACAAGAAATTTTACAATTAACGGATAATGCAAGCAAATTACATGCAGAGTTAAAAAAATCTAAAACTGAAACGTGGTTTGACATTTATAACATTTTAGACGATAACCAAAAGCAAGTATGGAAAAAACATTTTACAGCTATGTTGGAACATGGTAACAAAAATTTTAGAAAACCCGGAAATAAAAGAATGGGAATGAATGACAAACCTTATTTTAACAATAGCCAAAAGTTCAGAAATAACAATTAAATTTTCTTTCCCTTTTAATTTGTTTTTTAAAACCGGAATTTTAAAATTCCGGTTTTTTTATTCTTGTGATTTTAACTTTTCTATTGTTTTTATATATCTCTCATAACCTTTCGGAATTTTGTGACCGGTTAAATTCATTTTAGCAGCAGCAGATTTTTCTACTATTATCGGATTACCATCAACATCAATAAAGTAATGCGCCAAAATCGAAAATATTTCGTCATAGCTTTTAATAGTTAAAAGCTGTTGCCCAAATAATTGATCAAAGAAATAAATTAAATCTTCCTTACTTCCATTCCACATGATTTTTTTCTGTTTCTCTTTTAGTTCCCTTATAGAAGTGGAATTTTCCAATTCATTTAACTTTACATCAAAAACTTCATTTGATTTTAATTCTTCCATTTTTCTATCACCATTATAATTTATATTCTTATTTTCTTTTTCCCGCTCAATTACCCAATATTCTATATCACAATCGATCATTTTTAGAAATTTTTTATACTTAATAACTTCTTCTTTTAAATGTCGTTGAAGAATACTATCACTTATATATCTATCGCCATACTCCGGAGAGTTGTAATAGCCAATTGTTTTCTTTAAAAATTCAGTTAATTCGTCACACCCATCAAGAGCAAACAAATTTTTTACCGCATATTTTCTTAACGGTTGAAACTTTGTTTTTGAAAAACACTGAATGATTCTATTAACTTCAACTTTTATTGTATATAAATAACTGATTTTATCTTCGGGAGTTTTAAGGGTTTCCAAAGTAAATTGTACTTTATTATAATTGAATTTACTACTACCCATTTTTTACCTTTCTGTTAAGAGATAGCTTACCAACTCAATTATCGGAAATATTATGTTTAACTTTAGCGGAAATCGGTATTAAAGAGATAATTATTTTTGTTGAACTTAAACTAAAATAGCATTTTTTTAGAATGGAATAACTTAACAATTAGATAAAAAGATTAGATTTATTCATTACTTCTACCTTTTATAACGGAGAATCTTAGAGATCACCGGAGATTGGTCTAACAATAATTTCTTCAGGACTTAATTTTGGGTCAGTATTATAAATATCAAAAATAAACTCTGCTAAACTTTCCGATGTCATCATTTTATCAGAATATTTTTCCAAAACCGTATCATGCCAAATACCGGAAATTGTTGCACCGGGATAAACATTAATAATACGAATATTATATCCTCTAATTTCTTCACGCAATACTTTAGCAAAATTTTCTAACCCGGCTTTAGAAGCTGTGTAAACACTACTGCTTGTAAAAATCTTTTTTGCTGCAACAGAAAGAATATTAATGATAGTGCCGGAATTATTTTTAATCATAGTCGGCAATATTGATTTAGTAGTATAAAGAGCACCCAACAAGTTTATATTAATAATATTTTCTATTTCACTCAAACTGTTTTCTAAAAAGGGTTTAAAAGATGTAACGCCTGCATTATTAATCAGACAACTTATATTATACTTTTCTTGAATATTTTTTACGGTTTCTTCAACAACTGAAAAATTGGAGACATCACATTGATATGTTTCTATTCGTTTATCGGAAGAATTATCGGAGTTTAATAAATTTAAAGAGTCTATTTTTCTTGATGAACCGATAACTTCCATATCAGATTTTAAAAATTTAAGTGCAAGAGCTTTACCAATACCGGAGCTGGCTCCTGTAATCCAAATTGCATTTTGTTTTTCCACTATTAAATCCTTTTATGCGAAATTAAATTTAAAAACTCTTCTCTTGTACGAGGGTCTTCACGAAAATCTCCTAACATACAACTAGTAACTGTATAGGAATTTTGCTTTTCCACACCTCTCATCATCATGCACATATGATATGCCTCCACTACAACACCAACACCAGACGGAGCCAAATAATCATTTACTGTCTTAGCAATTTCTTGAGTCATTCTTTCTTGTATCTGTAATCGTCTTGCAAATACATCCACAATCCTTGGGATTTTACTCAATCCAACTACTTTACCTTTTGGAATATATGCTACATGAACCTTACCGTAAAATGGAATTAAATGATGCTCGCACATACTGTAAAAATCAATATCTTTAACTGTTACCATCTCGTCATAGTCTTCCTCGAAAATAGCACCGTTAACTATTTCATCAATATTTTTTGTATAACCGTAAGTTAAATATTCGTAAGCCTTTGCAACACGTTCCGGAGTTTTAACTAATCCTTCCCTTTTTGGGTCTTCACCTACTTCTTCTAAAATTGTATGTATACAGGATTCTACTTTTTTAAAATTCATTTTTATCTACTTTCCTCTATATTCTATGTAGTTATTTTCTGTTTCTTTTATTTTTATTGAGTACAATTTTCCAGAAGGGATTTTATCAACTAACTGTTTCCAAATACCCACAGCAAGATTTTCTGTTGTAGTTACAACCCCTTGTAAAAAATCAACATCGGTATTTAAATTTCTATGATCAACTTTTTTAATTACATTCTCAATTATTATAGATTTAAGTTTTTTTAAATCAATTACATAACCGGTTTTGGGATTAATTTCACCTCCAACAACAACTTCTAAAATATAATTGTGCCCATGGCTATTAGGACTATTACATTTACCAAATATTTCCTTATTTTCATCATCCGATAAACTATCATTATGAAGTCGGTGAGATGCACTAAAAACTTCCCTTCTAGTAACATAAACCATATTAAATCTCTTTTAAATCATTGTACACTTGTTCAACATGTCCCTTAACTTTTACTTTGGGATAAATTTTTCTAACTATTCCTTTTTCATCAATCAATACTGTAGTTATTTCTACACCCATATATTTTCTTCCATACATACTTTTCTCTTTCCAAACACCATATTTTTCCAAAACTTTTTTATTTACATCACTTAACAAAACAAAAGGTAATTCAAATTTATCTGCAAACTTTTTATGACTTTCAACCGAATCGGGACTAATACCAATCACTACCGCTTTAGATTTTTTAAAGTTAGGGAAAGTATCTCTAAAATCACATGCTTCTGCCGTACATCCTGAAGTATTATCCTTAGGATAAAAATATAAAATTACTTTTTTACCCAAGAATTCTTTTAATGTTCTTTTTTTATTTGTACTATCAGGTAAAGTTATTGCCGGTGCTTTTTTTCCTATTTGTAACATGTTAAACCTTTCATTTATAATTAACAACATTTAAAACATAAAAAAAGAACGCAAAAATTCTTCTTAATAATTCGGGATAGTTATTGTGTTCTTCTCTTCTATTCTATTTATTATGCATTAACTTAATAGATTCTTAATCGATAATTACTTATAGCAAAATAGTTCAATATAATTTATTGAGATTAAAATAAATTGGGAGGACGGAAAATGAAATATATTGTTTTCTTGCTGTTGATAAGTTTTACTTTTATGAATATTCAGGTATGCGGACAAAACGAAAAGTTAGTGGCAAATAACATTGTAAAAGAAAAACAATTTAAAAAAAATGAATTAACTGAAAAAAGCCTTAACCAAAAGAAAACTACAGAAATTGAAGAAGTAAAACCTCTCCACATAAAAACTTCTTTACAAGATTTACAAAATGCAAACTCCGGTATTAATTATTTTATAGAAAAAGATGGTTTTGTTACTCTCAAAATTTTTAACGATTCTGGTGAGGAAATAGCAAGTTTAATAAATAGAGAACAAAAATCCGGAGCATATTTTGTAAACTACAGTACGATAAATCTTAAAAGAGGAATTTACACTTACAAATTAAGTGTAAACAATATTGAACAAACTCCTAAATTGTTGCTTGTAAAATAATTATAGGTTTTTAAGACTGTCCTAATTAACTAAAAATAATTAAGACAGCCCAAAAGATTATTTATTTAGTTTTCTTCCAATATTAAGAGTAACCTGAAACTCCACCTTATCTTCGTGTGTTACTCTTCCTCTGCTCTCAATAACTTCGAACCAAGAAACAGATTGTTCTGTATGAGCTTCCATAACAGCAGTTTTAATAGCATCTGCGGGGCTATCATAAGAAATCCCAACTCTTTTAATAATTTCAAAAGATTTGCTCATTTACTTTTCCTTTCTTTTTTTGTTAGTTATTATGTTTAATAAAATTTAGTTAATTTATCATAAACATTAAAGATAAATCTATTTTTTATATTAAATAACATGATAAAAATTATTTAACTATTTTTACAAAAAAAATAATGGTTTTGAAAAAAGATACTGCACACGATCAATTTACGAAATTCCTTAAACAAGGCAAACATAGAATTACTCCTGAAAGATTTGAGGTATTAGATTATGCTCTTGATTACAAGGGACACTTTGGAGCTGATGATTTATACATCCAAATGAAAACTAAAAAATCTAATATCTCACGTGCAACAATTTATAACTCTCTTGAACTTTTAGTTAAATGCGGTCTATTAGCTAAACGAAATTTTGGAGATGGTATTACCCGTTATGAGTCCAGTTACGAAAGACAGAATCACGACCACCTAATTTGTATCACATGTGGTAATATTATTGAGTTTACTTCTCAGGGAATTAAAGAGATTATTGATAATATTTGTGAAGAATTGGGTTTCGAAAATACAGGATACAGTTTTAATATTTTTGGAAAATGCAAAGATGAAAAATCTTGCGGACATAAAAAATAGTTTAATAGAATCTTACTATGAAAAAACAGTTCACACAAAAATATCCGCTCATTTGGAAGAAAAAAGATTTTTATATAAAAATCTATTGTTCTATACCAAACATTGCAACCGGTATTATAATTACTACTAAGAAAGCCACATTTATTGTTGATCCGGGAGACGGTATTTTAAGGGATTTAAATAAAGATTATTCTACAGCAGAAATACTAAATATTTCCGATATTTTCATATCACACGGACATCATGACCATGTTGGTGGAGTTTGGTCACTTTTGACTTATTTATCGGTAATGAAAAAAAAATCACCTTTAACTATTTATTATCCTAAAGATTGTTTAGAAATTGAAAGTATATACAAAGCTTTTAAAGAAGTTTACGGACATGAGCTTACTTATATAATAAACTTAAAAAAATTGCAACCAGTAAAAGTTTTAGAAGAAAAGATATTGCAGTTAAACCCTTTAAGGTAAACCATAGGGAACCAATTGAAGGTAGTAATAACTCTTTAGAAGTTCCTTCACTTGGGTATAAGTTCACTAATAATGGAAAAACTATATGCTACGGAGGTGATACGGCTTATTGCAATAATTTAGTAAAAATGGCCAAAGGCTCCGACTTAGCTATTATTGAAGCCGGTGCACAAAACGAAGAAGAAAGTGAACTACATATGACAATAAACCAAGCTATTGAAATTGGTAAAACAGCAAAAGAATATTTTTTGGTACATGTGCCGGAATAATATAATCTAAATGACTTATTGCTTATATCTCTACTGTTAAAGAGATTTTCCCTTATTTAACTTTTCCAATACTCTATCCCTAACGGAATAAAACTCAACCAGTTTTTTTTCGGAAACTGATTTTGATGAAGGAAATTTTTGAGTTAAGTAATTAACAAGCGAACCGTTTTTCCAAAACCTAAAATCTAAATGCGGTCCGGTTGATCTGCCGGTACTTCCAACATAACCAATTACATCACCTTGCTTAACCTTTGAACCAACTCTAATTCCTCTACCATATTTTGAAAGATGTAAATACCCTGAAGTATAAACACTATTATGTCTAATCTTAACCATCTTACCTGCAGCGCCATCTCTTCCCCTTTTAATAACAATTCCATCACCAACGGCTTGAATCGGGGTACCGATTGGTGCTGCAAAATCAATCCCTCTATGGGGCCTGAATACTCTTAAAATTGGGTGCCTTCGCTTATAAGAATATCCCGAGCTAATTCTGGTGTATCTTAAAGGAGCCTTCAAAAATTCCTTTTGAAGACTTTTCCCTTCTTCATCAAAATACTCTTCTTTATTATTATGTTTAAATAAAACTGCAAGAAACTTATTATTCTTATGTATAAATTCTGCTCCGAGAATATTACCGAAACCGACATGCTCATTTTCTACATATTTTTCTTCATATAGAACATTAAAACTATCACCTTTTACAATTGTGTAAAAATCTATTTGCCAAGCAAAAACTTCCGAAAGCATTCCGGCCAGCAAGGGTGAAGCATTCATGTTTTCAAACGTTTGATAAAGTGAAGAATTTATGGAAGCTCTGATGTTTTTTTCGCGGATTGTTACTTCTCTTTTTATAAGTTCAACATTTAACGAATCCCTTAAATCAATTTTCACATATTCTATTTTATTTTTTTCATAGATAAAAGCTTTAATTTCCTGCAATGAGTCTTTGCTAAAATAAATTGCAAAAGTTTTTCCGGGCTGAATTTTTCTAAAGTCGAAAATCGGTTTAGCTTTATTAAAAATATTTGTAATTAAGTTAAAATCAACGTTCTGTTCAAGTAAAATATCTGATAAAGTTTTATTCTTTTTAACTTTATCTTCTACAACCTTAAAAGAATCAACAGCAAAGTTAAATTTATCTAACTGAACTTTTGGTTTAATAACAGCTTTGTTATTTACTTTTGAATTGGTACAAGATGTTATACCAGCAAGCAGAACTGCAAAGAGTACAACCGGAAGTAGTTTAATAAAAGGGACAATTGATTTTTGTAAATTAATAATAATCTAACTTTTTCCAACTATTTTATTGATTATGTCAATACTGGTAATACCTTCAGCTTCGGCGTTAAAACTTGGTATAATTCTATGTCTTAAAACCGGAATTAAAGCTCTCTCAACATCAGCAATTTCCGGGGAATATCTGCCATCTATAATAGAGTAAGTTTTTGCCGCCATAATTAAATATTGAGAAGCTCTAGGACCAGCACCCCAGCTTATTAAATCAGTAATTTCAGAATTAATTCTATTATTACCGGGTCTGGTACTACTAACAATTTTAACTGCATGTTTAATCACATTATCGGCAACCGGTACTCTTCTAACCAAATTTTGATATTCAATAATTTTTTCGGCAGAAATTGTTTTGTTAACAATTCCGGTACTGCTCCCTGTTGTATTTTTAATTATTTCAACTTCCTCATCAAAACTTGGGTAATCTAACCACAGGTTAAACATAAATCTATCCAATTGTGCTTCAGGTAATGGATAAGTTCCTTCTTGCTCAATCGGGTTTTGTGTTGCTAACACGAAAAAAGGATCGGGCAAGGAATATTTGACTCCTGCAGCGGTTACGTTATGTTCCTGCATAGCTTCTAATAATGCGGCTTGAGTTTTAGGTGGTGTTCTGTTTATCTCATCAGCTAAAATAATATTAGCAAAAATAGGACCTTTAATAAACCTAAAATCTCTTTTTTCTGTAGACGCATTTTCTTCTAATATTTCGGTTCCTGTTATATCACTCGGCATTAAATCAGGGGTAAATTGGATTCTACTGAATTGTAAATCGAGCACTTCAGATATTGTTTTTATAAGTAGTGTTTTTGCCAAACCGGGAACACCAACCAACATACAATGACCGCGAGCCAAAAGAGAAGTTATTAAGTTTGTAATAATTTCATCTTGTCCGACTATTACTTTTGCAACTTCAGTTTTAATGGAATTAATTTCCTTCTGAAGTTCCTCAACTAACTCAACATCGATAACTTTGCTAATATTCAAAAGTACTTCCTATATTCTTACTTCCCAATAGATTTTTTGTTTGATTTCATCAATCCATGTGGCAAATAATTTTTCTCTCTTTTTAAATTCAGTAATTTTTTTTATTTCCTCATAATCAGTTTCTAAACTTGGTTTATGAGCAGGTGTTCTTTTTATAAGTTTTAAAATGTGAAATCCATATTCACCGTTGCCAACTTCAAGTCTTTTGGGAAATCCGACCTCCCCTTCATCAAGTTTATAAACTTGATCCAATAAGGACTTTTCCAACTGTCCAACTTCAAAAGTTCCCAGAACACCTCCGAATTTAGCAGTTTCCTTATCATCACTATATTTAGCGGCATAATATGCAAAATCATGCTTGCCTGCTAATATACTATCTCTGATTTCAGAAAGCTTTTCTATTGCATTTAGATCAGCGGCATCATCACTCTTAGGTTTAATAAGAATATGACGGGCATGAATGGATTCACCTCGTCTATCTAATAATTCAATTATATGAAATCCAACAGGAGACTCAATTACATTAGAAATTTCACCTTTTTTTAATTTTAAAGCTGCTGCTTCAAATTCAGGATAAAAAACTCCTCTCTTAACAAATCCAAGGTCACCACCCTCTTTAGCACTTCCGGGATCGTCAGAATTCTTTTTCGCAAGTTCTGCAAAATCAGCCCCGTTTCTAATTGAATCCAATAAAGTCTGGGCAAAAGCTTTTGCTTTTTGTTTTAGTTTATCATTTGCTTTTGGGTTAATAAAAATATGAGCAATTTCAAATTTTTCTGAAATAAACCCTAACGAATCTGCATATTTATCAAAGAAATCCTTTACTTCTCTTCTAGTTACATCAACTTGTCCGAATTTTTGATTTTTGAGCATTTCCGCCATAAGATTCTTTTTTGTATCTTCGCGCATTTCTCTTCTAATCTTCTCAGTACTCATTCCGTATGCTTTTTCAAGTCTGTCTTTTGAGCCATACTGCTGTGTATAATAATTGATTACTTGGTCTAATTGCCTATTAACATCATCATCTGAAACTTCAATAGAATCAAGTATAGCTTCTGCATATAACAATTTATCTTCAATTAATTTATCAAGTAATTGCTTTTTAAGTTTAGGGTCATCCGGATTTAATTTTCTTTGTGCTGCACACATCGCTACTTGAAAATCTAACTCGGATTGCAATATAACTTCATTATCAACTACCGCAACAATTTTATCAATAACGTCCTGACTAAAAACCAGTGAGATATTAAAAATAAAAAATACAACTATAAATTTTCTCATTAATATTCCTTAGTAAATCTTTACTTTTTTTTCTGTTATCAAGCTATCTATAAAAAACCTAACCAGCTCTTTTTGTTTGAGCATCAAATATCTTTCTCTTACTTTATCTTTTAAGTATTTGAATTTTGGGATACTGTTTTTATCAATTTTATCAATTTGTTGAACAACCACAAAATTGTTAAGTTCCGTTTTAATAACCGGACTTATTTCATTTAAGTATTGTCCTTTCAAAATCCGTGATAAAACTTTAGACTGTATATGAAAATCTTGATAAACCTTATTAATCCCTATTTCAATTACTGAACTATCGTTTTTAAATAAATTAACAGCTTTATCCCAACCAATCTGAATGCCCTTATTTCTAAAGTTAATAGCTTTAGCTTCGTTATTAAACGAAATAATATTTACAACATAAATTTTAGAGCTATTTTTATAATCATTTTTCGTTTTTTTAAAAAATGATAATAATTCCTCATTACTAAAATTTATCTTTTTCTTCTTTAGAAATTCTCTAATTGCAATTACTGCCGCAAGTTCCTTTTTAGTATTACTCAAAACTTTGTAGTAGTTATCTTGATTTAATAAATTCTGTTCTACTGCAACTTGATTTAGAACTTCTGTTTCAATCCAATTTTTGACAAACTCTTCTTTATATTTAGTAACATCCATGTTATCAGATAAAAAAGAATCTAGTTCTTTCTCATTCAATTTGGAATTACCAACTTGAGCAATCACAACTTCATTTTTTATATCATTTTTTTCACACGAAACTAAAATAAAAAAAACAATAGAGATAAGAAGTTTATGATTAATTCTTATATGCTTTGTCCAACTCTTCATAAAATAATTTTGGATGATATATTTTCTTTAATCGAGATATATAAGCATTTTCTAATTCACTGCTCTCTATATCTTGATAAGCACTGGTTACTTCAGCTCTTGCTTCTTCAAATGTTTTTAGTCTCGCCGGTTCTTTTTTAATTAACTTAACAATACTCCAACCGTTTTCATTTTTCATTACTTCCGAATAATCACCGGCATTTTCTAATTCAAATGCTGCTTTAGCAATAACAGAATACCCAACTTTATTTAGTTTACTTTTAAAATTCTTTAGTACCGATCTTCTTCTTTCACTATATTTGGTAGCAATCGAATCAAAATCAGCTCCATTTTGTAACATTGTATAATAACTATTAATTAACGAATCACTCTTTGAAAATATTTCATTAAATTGAACTCTATCCGGCAATTTATAATTATCTTTAGTTTTTTCATAAAGAGCATAAATTGCAGCAGAATCCAATTTCATTTTATTCCAAACTTCTTTTTCCTGAAGTTTAAAAATATAAATTACGTTTTTATACTCATTCATTAATTTTGCAAATTCCGGATCAGTGTTAATTAATGATCCAGCTTTAGCTTCCAAAATCTTTTCTTCTTTATATTTTTTAAGTAAATTCTTTAGAACTTTTTCTGTTAGAACTTTTCCTTTACTATTCACATCATTTATACCGTAAGTTATTAAGCTATCAAGTGTATATTTTACATTGCCAATAGTAAACAGTGTAGTACTGCCTTGTGTCTTATTTAACTCACTCTCAAAATATTGTTCTCGCAATATTGTTGAATCTAAAGCAGTAGTTAATCCTTTTAAGTTCTCATCGTGCATTACTAAATTTATATCATTCGAATACTTTTCAATTAGTTTTTCATAATCTCGTTTTTTTCTGGTTTTTTCATAAAGATCTCGGAGAGTTTTTCTTTCTTTATCAAAAGATGGGTATTCTTTTTTATCTGTAAGTTTGATAATATGAAATCCAAATTTTGTTTCTACAATATCTGAAATTTCTCCTACTTTAAGATTAAACACAGCTTCATCAAAAGGCTGAACCATTTGTCTTCTTGAAAAATATCCCAAATCCCCCTTTTTATTTTTTGAACCAGGATCTTCAGAATATTCGGTAGCAAGCTTACCAAAATCTTCTCCGGCTTTGGCTTTTTCTAAAACTTCTTTCGCTAATTCCAGTCTTGATTTTTCATCAGCTTTTCCTTCCGCATTTTCTCTTCGTATTAAAATATGACTTGCTCTAACTTGCGGAATTCTTTTTCTTCTATCTGTAACCTTAATAATATGGTAACCATACTTTGTTTTTAGAGGAGTTGGATTAACACTTCCAACCGGAGTTTCATAAGCCAAATCTTCAAATGAAGGGATTATCGATCCTGCAGTAATATAGTAAATATCTCCGCCTTTATCTTTAGAAAACCTGTCATCCGAATACTTTCGAACTTCGTCCTCAAACTTAGCACCATTTTGCACTCTTTTAATAATATCCAAAGCTTTTTGTTTAGCCTCTTCGTCAGTTAGTGTATCGGTTCTAATTAATAAATGACTAACTCTTAGTTCTTCACTTCGTTTATCGTATAGATCTCTTACGCCTTTTTCATAAAGTTCTTTTTCTAACAAATATGAACTACCAATTGTTTTTTCGTAACCTTTAATTTCATTTATTGTACTTGGATCTTTATCAAGCCCTCTAACTTTAGCATCTCTCAATTTCATTTTAAAGTTTACATAAAGGTCCAAAAATTTCTCTAAATCTTTTAAAGAATCTTTTTTTGCTTTTTCTAAACTACCAACATTTTTAGCGTAGGCATTTTCAAAATCATTCATTGTGATTTCATAATTTCCGTACTCCGCAACAATAATTTCAGATTGTTTTGGTGAACACGATATAATTAAAATTGAAAGCAATAAAATTAAACCATATATAAACTTTCTCTGCATTAAAATCCTCCTAATTATTTTTATTTTAGCCTTAAATTTTAGGTATTGATTATGTTAAAATCAAGGTAAAGTGAAATTATACTAACACTATTTATTTTTTATTATTATTTTGAAAATTCAACGAATTCCTTTCCCAAAAAACACCATCGCTTAAACCTTGTATTGTCGAATTATCAATAGCTTTTTCCAATCTTTTAAGTGCAATTGCTGCAAATTTTAAGTCAAGTTCAACACCAACAAATTTTCGGTTTAGTTTTTTAGCAACAACAGCTGTTGTACCTGATCCTAAAAACGGATCGAAAACGACATCTCCTTTATTACTGCTTGCCAAAATTAATTTTGCCAATAATTTTTCAGGCTTTTGTGTCGGATGTTCTGTATTTTCCGGCATCGACCAAAACGGTACTGTTATATCAGTCCATATATTTGACGGATGTGTTAATCTGAATGCACCATTTGATTTTTCTTCCCAATCTTTCGGTACTCCGTTATCTTTATAAGGTGCTAAAACTTTTCTTTTTAGTTTTACAGATTCTACATTAAAAACATAGTCTTTAGAAACCGTAGCAAACCAAATATCTTCGGATGAATTTTTCCAATTAGTTTTTGCTCCCCTGCCTTTTTCTCTTTCCCAAGTAATTCTGTTTCTAACAATAAAATATTTACTTAACACCGGAAATATTGAACCTGAAGACAACCAATCACCGCAAAAATATATTGATGCAGTAGGCTTTAATAATCCGACCAAGTTTTGCATAAGGTTATCAACCCAAATTGTATATTCATCAACCGACCGTTTTGCAAATTTATTACTATTAAAAGTTTTGTTCATATTGTATGGCGGATCAACAAACAGTAAATCAACAAAACCATTTGGTAAATATTCTAATGCTTTAAAAATATCTTGGTGTATAATTTTATTAACTATAACCAGAGCTGTTACATTTTCCTTAAGTTTAAGTAACTCAGATGAATACTTATTAATTTCAGATTCAGTTATTGTTAAAGTTCTATTATTTTTTGTTTTCGAAGAATTACTCATAATTATCTAACTTCAGTACCATCATTAACTAATTCATCAACTTCCAAAACTTTTAGTTTTCCATTTTTATCTTCAACAGCAAGTAGCATCCCTTCGGATAATTCCCCAAAAAGTTTTGCAGGTTTAAGATTACTTACAATAACAACTTTTTTATTGATTAAATCTTCAGGGCTATAATGTTGTGCAATACCGGCTATTACTTGCCTTTTAGAGTTACCGAGTTTTAATTTTAATTTTAGTAATTTTTTGCTTTTCTTGATATTTTCAGCATGTACAATTTTGGCAATTTTCAACTTAACTTTTGAAAATTCTTCAAAAGTAATTTCTTCATCTTTATTTTCTTCAACTTCAGAGGGAAGTTTGTCAATTTGTTTTTGAATAATTTCATCTTCAATTTTCGTAAAGATAATTTCAGTTTTATTTAACTTATGTCCAACTTCCAGATTACTTTTTCCGCTATTTAACCATTCGGTTGGTTTAGCATTTAAGCTGGTAAACAATTTCTCAGAACTGGTTGGAATAACAGGGTAAAATACTTCTGCTAAAGTATAAATTGTTTGAAGACAAATATTTACAGTAGTTGCACAAACTTCTTTATTGCTTTTTACCGTTTTCGATGGTTCAGAATCATTAAAATATTTATTTGCATTGCGTGCTAAATTCATCATTTCGAGAACAGCATCTTTAATTTTATATTTTTCAATTAATTTTGATATTTTTAATGGATACTCTTCAATGGTTTTTAGCATTTCGGTATCCATATCTGTTAAAGTACCTCTCGGAGGCACTTTATTTTCAAAATGTTTTTGAGTGAATATAAATGTTCGATTAATAAAATTTCCTAATATATCTGCAAGTTCATTATTATTTTTTGCTTGAAATTCTTTCCAATAAAAATCAGTATCCTTGTTTTCAGGTAAATTGCTTGCCAATGTATATCTTAAGGGATCGGTAGGAAATAGATTTAGAAATTCATCAACATCAATACCCCAACCTCTTGATTTAGAAAATTTCTTACCTTCAAAATTTAGAAACTCATTAGCAGGTACATTTTGCGGATAAACATATTTATCGTCATTATTATCATTACAAGCCTTTAACATTGCAGGAAAAATAATTGTATGGAAAACAATATTATCTTTACCGATAAAAGCAATATACTTTGTATCTTGGTTTTGCCAATATTCTTTCCATAAATCCGGTTTATTTAATTTCTCAGATAACTCTTTAGTTGCCGAGATATAACCGAGAACCGCTTCGAACCAAACATAAATAACCTTACCTTTAGAGTTTTCTAATGGTACTTCTACACCCCAATCTAAATCCCGAGTTACCGCTCTATCTTTCAATCCGTCTTTAAACCAACCCTTGCAATATTGAATTACATTTTCTTTCCAGCCGTGTTTTTCATTCATTTCTTTAATATAGGATTCAAGAAACTCTTGATAATTTCCAAGCGGGAAATACCAGTGGGAAGTTTCTTTTAACTCAGGTGTACCGCCGCTAATTTTACTTTTAGGATTTATAAGTTCATTCGGTTCGTATAGTGAGCCACAATTTTCACATTCATCAGAACGGGCTTCTTCAAATCCACATTTAGGGCATGTGCCTTCAACATAACGATCAGGCAAAAACATTTGAGCTTTATTATCGTAAAATTGAAGTGTCTTTTTTTCAATCAGTAATTTGTTATCATAATAATTTTTAAAAAATTCTTGTGCATTTTTATGATGAATTGGTAAACTCGTTCTTGAGTAAATATCAAAGCTCATCCCGAATTTTTCGAAAGCTGATTTATTCTGCTCATGATATCTGTCAATTATTACATTTGGTTTCACATTTTCTTTATCAGCAGAAATTGTTATTGGAACACCGTGTTCATCCGAACCACAAATATAGATTATATCATCACCGTTTAGTCTTTTGTACCTTACATAAATATCTGCGGGCAAATAAGCACCGCTTAAATGACCTAGATGTATAGGACCATTTGCATACGGTAGTGCAGAAGTAACTAATACTCTTTCTTTTTTCAACTTTTCCCTCATTTTTACAAAACTAATTTGTAAATATACAAATTTAAATCTGCATGATTTTATAATTATTTTTTACGAAATTGATTTATCAAAGAAGAAAGAGGTTGGAATAAAAATAATTTTTATACCAACCCCTAAATTTATGTGAAGAGATTATTGTTGAATACTTTGATACATATCCTCAATTAGATCTTGATATCTTTCTTCTATAACTTTACGTTTTAATTTTAGTGAAGGGGTCATCTCACCGCTTTCAATTGAGAATGGTTTGCTAAGCAAAGTAAATTTTCTAACTCTCTCATAATTAGCAAGTTGTTTTTGAAAACTGGCGAAATCTTTTTCTATTAATTCTTCAATTTGCTTTAATTTTATCAAATCCTCATCTGATTTATAAGCAATTCTATGAGCATCAGCATATTCTTTAAGTGCTTCAAAATCTGGAACAACTAAGGCGGTAATGAACATTCGTTTATCACCTATTATAATAAACTGATCGATGTATTTACTTCCTAAAAATAGATTTTCAATTGGCGTTGGAGCTACATATTTACCACCAGAAGTTTTGAACAGGCTTTTCTTTCTATCTGTAATTAACAAAAACCCTTCAGCATCAAAAACACCAATATCACCGGTATGCAACCAACCATCTTTATCAATCATTTCAGCTGTTTCTTTTTTCTTTTTAAAATACCCTTGCATAATATTCGGACCGTGGGCAAGTATCTCTCCGTCTTTAGCAATTTTAACTTCAACACCTGGAATCGGTTTACCTACACTACCGAATTTATAATCGTTAGGACGATTAACAGCAATAACAGGAGATGATTCAGTTAATCCATAACCTTCCAAAATCAAAATTCCAACTGCTTCAAAAAATACACCTAATTCTCTAGCCAAGGCTGCTCCACCGGAAATAAAGAAACGCAAATTACCCCCGGTAGCTTCCCGTAATTTGGCAAAAACTAATTTATCAGCAAGTTTTCTTTTCACACCTAAGGCAACAGGAACTGATTCTCCATTTCTTTTACGTTCCGCATAATCTTGACCTACATTAATTGCCCAATTAAATATTTTCTGTTTCTTCTCGGGACTTTGATCAACTTTCCGCCTGATCTTGCTGTAAATTCTTTCAAATAAACGAGGAACACCGGTCATTACAGTAGGTTTAATTTCCCCCATATTAGTAGCAATTTTTTCAATTCCTTCTGCAAAAGCAACTGTTGAACCACACATAAGCGGTAAGTAATATCCAGCCATTCTTTCAAAAATATGACTTAAAGGAAGGAATGATAAAAATAAATCTTTATCACTAACATGTACAACTTCTAAAGCTGCTTTAACGTTTGATAAAATATTTTTATGAGTAAGCATTACCCCTTTAGGTTCACCCGTTGTACCGGAAGTATAAATAATAGTACAAAGATCATCTTCTTTTGCCAATTCAATATTAGTTTGAAGGTGTGAAGGATTATCCTGTTTAAAAAGTTTTCCCTTTTCGGTAACTTGGTCAAAAGAATAAACTCCCTTTTCCACTTCACCTTCAATATTATTCATTGAAATTATAAACTGTAAATTTCTGCATTTAGATCTAATTTTTAGAATTTTATTCAACTGAAATTTTGTAGAAACAATAATTCCTATTGACTCGGAATTATTTAACATGTATTCAATGCTATCGGCAGTAGAAATTGGATAAAGAGGTACATCAACAGCTCCTAAACTTAAAATTGCTAAATCACTGTAGTACCAATGTGGTCTGTTTTCTGAAATTATAGCAATCTTATCTCCCCTTTTAACACCTAAGGATGCTAAACCAAGAGCAAAATTTTCTGTTATATCCCTAACTTCCTGAAAACTAATATCTGTAAATTTTCCATCAACTTTGTGTTTTAAATATGTTTTGCTTGAACCAAGCTTTTTGGTTACTATATCAAACATTTCAGGTATGGTTTTAAAATTTTGAATTGGTGGCATTTTTTTCTCCTTGAAAATTCATATAAAAATAACTCAGAAATATCAAAAATGCAACATTCTTAAAATGATATTATTTGTTGTTTTTTAATATCAAATTCTAATTTTGCAATAGAAAGAAGAGAATCTTTTTTTTCGAACTCTTTGGATATTTTAATAAATTATTTATTCAGAACTTTTTAATGCAAAATTTTAGTTAGACCTTTATAAAAATCTTTTTCGCATACAATATCCACATCAATCCTAACCAAATTATTACATAAGTTAATGCCCATAACAAGGATGCATTAATGGGAGTAAGCCATGAAAGAAATAAACTTGAGAATAAGTATTGCTTAATAGTAATTTTATTACCGGTTGAATCAACAATTTCAATCAAATAAAGTAATCGCCCGACTATGCCTGATAAAAAGAATACAGTTATTGCATTCATTCCATAAACTTGAAAAGGTTTTATCCACCAAGTAATTTTTTTAATATCAATAAACCAAATACAAATAGCTAAAAAATTAAGTGCCAATCCGCCGGTATACAGAACATAAGAGCTTGTCCAAATATTTTTACTCATCGGAAACCAGCCATCCCAAACATAACCGGCAAACATTAATAGACTTGAAAATACAAATAGCCAGATTGTTTTTTCTGTTTTATTTTTATTACTTTGCAGCCAATGTCCGGTAATTATCCCAATTAAAGTAGTAGATATAGCTGGTATTGTACTTAAAATTCCTTCAGGATCCCAAACCTTAGTAACTTTCCATAGATGTCCGCTGAGTAGAAGATGATCAAACCAGGCAGCCAGATTTGTTGTTGTTTCCAAATTTGCATATCCAACACCCGGAACAGGAATCAATGTCATTAACCCCCAATAAACTACAAGTAAAATCCATGTTAGATGAATAATAGATTTAATATTAACTTTTAGGAACAGTATTGAAGAAATTAAGTAAACAACAGCTATTCTTTGAAGAACTCCCGGTATTCTAATTGTTGTTAAATCATAATTTGGAAAACCACTTAATATTAAACCTAGTAAAAAAAGAATTATACTCCTTCTGAAAATATTCAATATTAACTTTGTTTGATTATCGCTTCTTGCTTTTCTTTTAGAAAGTGAAAGCGTAATAGCAACTCCCACAATAAAAAGAAAAAACGGAAAGATTAAATCAGTGGGTGTACAGCCAAACCATTCTGCATGTAATAAAGGAGGATAAACACTTCCCCACGTACCGGGATTATTTACCAATATCATTCCGGCAATTGTAATACCTCTAAAAACATCTAATGATACCAGCCTTTCAGATTTTGCCATTTAATTCACACAAATTATTAGAATTTTTAAAAATACTAATTAGTCTGAATAAATGTTGATTTGGAGCACTAATAGTTGATTAACGGAATTTTTATCTATTTCTTTGTTATCTTGAATATTAATTATTTTAATAAAACATAAAAAGTAGAATATGAATTTTGTTAGAAAAATGTATGACTGGGTTTTACACTGGGCTGAAACTCCGTACGGTCCTTTAGCCCTATTTATACTTGCCTTTGCGGAATCTTCATTTTTTCCTATTCCACCGGATGCTTTGTTAATTGCACTTGCTTTGGGTGTAAGAAAAAAATCATTTAAGTTTGCAGCAATTTGTACAATCGCTTCAGTACTAGGAGCTTTATTTGGTGATGCAATTGGTCATTTTATTTGGTGGGAAAATGTCAATCAATTTTCCGAAGTTGCAAACTTCTTTTTTGCAAATATTCCGGGATTTACCCATGAATTATTTGACAAGGTTAAAGGTTTGTATGATGAATGGAATTTTTGGATTATTTTTACAGCCGGATTTACACCAATACCCTATAAAGTGTTTACAATTACCGGTGGTGCATTTAACATAAATCTTGTATTATTTATTCTTGCTTCGGTTATTGGAAGAGCCGGCAGATTTTTCTTAGTAGCATTCTTAATTTGGAAGTTTGGCGAACAAATTAAAGGATTTATTGATAAATATTTTAATTGGTTGGCAATAGGATTTACAGTTTTATTAGTTGGCGGTTTTGTTGGAATTAAGTATTTGTTTTAATACAAGATAATACATATAAGAAGTATTTAATAGTAATTGCTGAAGGTATGGCTAATAACTTTGGCAAATAAAGCTCAAATATTCATCTATTTGAGCTTTATTTTAATTGTCAATGAGCTGCAAAATCTTAATTCATTTGACATATAGTAATAACTTTATGGAATTTTAAATTATTCCGACAGAATTTTTAGTCCCCTAAAATTTTTTTAGCTCTTTCTAAAACATTCTCAACAGTAAATCCATATTTCTCAAACAAAATATTTTGGGGAGCCGACGCACCATATTTTTCAATACTGATGACTTCTCCATCCAGTCCAACATATCTTTCCCAACCTTGTCCAACTCCTGCTTCTATTGATATTCTTTTCCTAACTGATTTTGGTAACACGGTTTCTTTATACTCTTCACTTTGCATTTCAAAAATTTCCCAACTCGGAAAGCTAACTACATTTGTTTTGATTCCTTCAGTTTCTAACTTTTTAGAGGTCTGTAAAGCTAAGTCAACTTCCGAACCGCTAGCCATGATAATCAACTCCGGAGTAGTTTCGCAATCTTTAAGAATATATGCACCTTTACTTACACCTTCGGCAGAAGCTAAAATATTTCTGTCCTGTATTTTTAAGTTTTGGCGTGTTAAACCAATAGCAACCGGACTTCCTTTATGTTCAATTGCAAATTTCCATGCTTCCGAGGTTTCATTTGCATCACAAGGTCTCATAAAAATTAAGCCCGGAATAGACCGCAGTGCAGCAAAGTGTTCAATAGGTTGATGTGTAGGTCCGTCTTCACCAACACCAATACTATCATGAGTAAAAACAAAAATTGTTTTTATTTCTGAAATAGCAGCAAGGCGAATTGATGGTCTTAAATAATCCGAAAATACTAAAAATGTTCCACCGTACGGAATAATTCCCCCGTAAATTGCTATTCCATTCATTATAGCTGCCATTGCATGTTCTCTAATTCCGTAACGAACATATCTGCCATTCGGAGTTTCATTGTTGAAATCAGCATATCCTTTTAAATCGGTATTATTAGAAGGAGTAAGATCCGCAGAACCGCCAAACAATGTTGGCAATTCTGAAACAATATCATTTAACACAACTCCCGAAGCTTTACGGGTAGCCATAGTTTCACCGTAATTTTCAAATTTAGTTAACTTATCTTTCCAAGATTCACCAAAATCGCTATTAATTATTTTAATAAACAAATCAGCTTCTTCGGGGAATTTATTTTTATAATTTTCAAAAAGTTCTAACCATTCTTCTTCTTGAGCTTTACCACTGGTTTTTACTTTACCAAAATGCTCATACACTTCGTCCGGCACATAAAAACTTTTATCTTCAGGAAATCCTAAATTTCTTTTAGTCAAAACAATTTCTTCATCACCAAGTGGAGCACCATGTATCCCGGCTGTCCCTTGTTTATTCGGACTTCCGTAACCAATTGTAGTTTTAGTAATTATAATAGATGGTTTGCTTTTTTCATTCTTAGCATTTTCAATTGCTTTTTCCAACTGATTAAGATCATTAACATCATCTACATTTTGAACATGCCAATTATATGCTTCAAATCTTTTTCTCACATCATCGGAATTGGAAAGAGAAGTAGATCCGTCAATTGTAATACTGTTATCATCGTAGAATACAATAACTCTATCTAATTTATTATGCCCGGCAAATGAAGCAGCTTCATGCGAAATACCTTCCATTAAATCACCGTCACCAACTTCAACAAATAAGTAGTGATCCAAAATATTAAATCCGTCCTTATTAAAAATTGCCGATAGATGTTTTTGAGCAACCGCCATACCTATTGCATTTGTAAAACCTTGTCCTAAAGGTCCGGTAGTTGTTTCAACTCCATCTGTTTTTCCAAATTCCGGGTGACCCGGTGTTAAACTATCCCATTGCCTGAAATTTTTTAATTCATCCATTGATAAATTGTACCCCGACAAATGTAAAATTCCATATAACAGCATACTTCCATGTCCGCCAGAAAGAATAAATCTATCTCTATTATACCACTTTGGATTTGCAGGGTTATGTTTCATAATTTTCGAATAAAGCAAATAAGCAATTGGAGCAACTCCCATAGGCATTCCAGGGTGACCGGATTTGGCTTTTTGTATTGCATCAACAGCTAATAATCTAAGTGTGTTTATACTTTTTTCTTCAATTGATTTGTGTGTTGTTTCCATTAGGATTCCTTACCAAGGGATGTTTCAAAAAAAATGTAATTGTAAATACAAAGTTAAAAAAATAAGTCATCATTTTTAACTTCATAATTAGAAAGATTTTAAAACCGTACTAACTCTTTTTTCTATTAACTAAAACAAAGTAACTAATAAACATAAAAAGGATAAATGCAAAAGAACATAAAATACTTTCTACAGCTTCTAACATTCCGGGAACTAATCTTGTGAATAAAAATCCGGGAATAAAAGTAACAGTAAAACCCCAAAATAATATATTCGTTAGCTTATTTTTCTTTTCGGAAGAGTTAAAATACTTTCTAACCCCCAATAATACAATAACCGCAGCAATTGGTAAATAATAAAAAATGCCGTATAGAAAGCCTAAAGGATAATTATAAGAAGCATAAATTACTGTACATTTTGTAACTACAAATTCTTCAATTACAAAAGGATAGTATAAAACAAAGAAAAGTGCCGGAATAAATATTAGATAATTATAGAATTTATTTTTATCACAAAACTCTAATACTGCAAACAAAGAAAGAGGAGGCATAAAAGTTATTGCAACTAAAGCAAAATAAGCCCATAAAGAAGTTTTAAAGCCTAATCCGCAAATAAAAAATTCAACTAACTGATATGAAAAAAGCAGTGTTAGCAATAGTATAAACAAAACATTAATTCTACTTTTTTCAGTATGGTAAAGCAGATTTAGAATAAATACTAATTCAATAGATGCTAATAATAAAGAAAGTAACCCGTTAAAATTTTCCATATAAGAATATAAAATAAGGAGTTGTTAATTTAATAACAACTCCTTTAAATAAAGCAAATTATTCCTTTGGTCCAACCATATTTTCCGGTCTTACAAATTCTTTAAACTGTTCTGAAGTAAGAATTCCCAGTGCAATTTCAGCTTCTTCCAATGTAGTATTTTCTGCATGAGCTTTTTTAGCAATTTTAGCTGCATTATCATATCCAACATGTGGATTTAATGCTGTAACTAACATTAATGAATTTGTAAGGTGCTTTTGGATATTGATTTTATTGGCTTCAATACCAATTACCGCATGATCTGTAAAACTCTCGCAAGCATCGGCAATTAATCGAATTGACTGCAATAGATTGTAAATCATAACCGGTTTAAAAACATTAAGCTCAAAATTACCGCTTGCTCCGGCAAAATTAATTGCTGCATCATTGCCCATTACTTGAACACAAACCATTGTCATTGCTTCTGATTGAGTCGGATTTACTTTTCCAGGCATAATTGAACTGCCAGGTTCATTTGCCGGTAAATTAATTTCGCCAATACCGCATCTTGGTCCGGAGCCTAACCACCTAACATCATTAGCAATTTTCATTAATGAAGCAGCCAAAGTTTTCATAACACCGCTAGCTTCAACTATTGCGTCATGAGCAGCTAAGGCTTCAAATTTATTTGGAGCAGAAACAAATTTAAGTCCGGTAATTTCTGAGATTTTTTCTGCAGCAAGTTCAGCAAATTTTACATGTGTATTTAGTCCTGTTCCAACAGCAGTGCCTCCGAGAGCTAATTCTGAAAGTCTTGGCAAACACCCATTGATTCTTTCTAATCCGTTTGTTAACTGCTGAACGTAGCCTGAAAATTCTTGTCCTAATGTTAAAGGGACAGCATCCATTAAGTGAGTTCTGCCAATTTTAATGATGCTTTCAAACTCTTTTGATTTTTCAGCGAGAGCATCTCTTAATTTTGTAACCATTGGAATTAATCTTCTATGAATCTCCTCAACAGCAGCTATATGCATTGCAGTTGGAAAAGTATCATTAGATGATTGAGCTTTATTCACATCGTCATTGGGGTGAATAGGTTTTTTGCTCCCCATTTCTCCACCGGCAAGTTCAATTGCACGATTAGAAATAACTTCATTTGAATTCATATTTGTTTGAGTTCCGCTTCCGGTTTGCCATACAACTAAAGGGAAATGTTCATCAAGTTTACCTTCTATAACTTCATCTGCAGCTTGTTTAATTAAATTAGCTTTCTCATCACTAATCATTCCCAATTCATTGTTTGCAATAACTGCAGCTTTTTTCAAAATACCAAGTGCTCGTATTAATTCACGAGGAAATCTTTCCCCGCCAATTTTAAAATTCATAAGCGAACGTGCAGTTTGTGCACCGTAATACATATTAGCAGGAACTTTTACTTCCCCCATTGTGTCTGTTTCAATTCTGTATTCCATTTTAACCTCTAAGATTATTAATTAATATTTTTTGCTTTCAATCTTGAAGCACCAATAAATTTATTTGAATAATAATTATTCTCTAAAGTAGAAATAATAACTCCCCTGGACGTACTGGCATGTGCAAATAAATTTTTACCGAGATAAATGCCTACATGCCCGGGATAATATATACGTGAAGTATCAAAATAAATTAAATCACCGAATTTTAGATTTTCAATTTTATTAATTCTTTTTCCAACTTTAAATTGTTCTCTGGCTGTACGTGGAAGTTTAATTCCTACTGAATTATTAATTACTTGTTGTGTAAAGGCAGAGCAATCTATTCCATTTTTAGAATTTCCTCCATATTTATAAGGTGTATCTAAATATTGAACAAATTCGGCGAGTAATTTTTTTTTATTAGGATTAGAATTATTAGTAATTTTTAAAATCTTAATTAAAGATTTGTAAACTTGAGCTTTATCATTATCTAACTTAATAATACTTTCGAAATCTAATAAATTTGATGCAGTTTGCTCATTATATTTTTCTGTATATGTTGAGGATGAACAAGATGCTATAAATGTTGAGAAGGAAAAAAGAAGAATAACTCTGACAGGAGATAACTTTTGCATTGAATTTACTTATCCAAGATATGCCCTTAAATTTCTGCTTCTTGATGTATGTCTTAGCCTTCTAATGGCTTTCTCTTTAATTTGTCTAACCCGTTCTCTCGTAAGATGAAACTGTTCGCCAATTTCTTCAAGTGTGAGTGAGTGTTCATCATGAAAACCAAAGTATAATTTAATTACTTCAGCCTCACGTTCGGTTAAAGTTGATAAAGCTCTCTCAATTTCCTCACGTAAAGAATCAGACATTAACGTTGTATCCGGCAATGGATTTTCATCACTTTCAAGAACATCTAATAAACTGTTTTCTTCGCCTTGTGAAAAAGGAGCATCCATTGAAACATGTTTTGTTGACATTCTCATAGTTTCAGAAACTTCATCCAAATCCATTTCTAATTCTTTAGCAATTTCTGATGCTGTAGGTTCTCTTTCGTACTCTTGCTCCAGACTGTTATAAGCTTTACCAATTTTATTTAGTGCTCCAACTCTATTTAAAGGTAATCTCACAATTCTTGATTGTTCCGCTAATGCTTGCAAAATAGATTGCCTAATCCACCAAACCGCATATGAGATAAACTTAAACCCTCTGGTCTCATCAAATCTTTTGGCAGCTTTAATTAAACCAAGGTTGCCTTCATTTATTAAATCACCAAGAGATAAACCTTGGTTCTGATATTGTTTAGCCACACTAACAACAAAACGCAAATTCGCTTTTACAAGTTTTTCAAGTGCTACCTGATCTCCTTTTTTAATTCTGATAGAATAATCTATTTCCTGCTCAGGAGTAAGTAATTCAACTTTACCAATTTCCTGAAGATATTTATCTAAAGAATGACTATCTCGATTTGTAAATTGCTTAGAAATTTTCAAAAAGTACTCCTAATTATTCTGTGAATTTACTGAATCAACAATTCCAACAATCGAAGCATCAACCGGAGCCATATCTACATCCATCGCTATAACGGACTCACTTGAAGTAGCATAAAATATTATTTCTCCGGGTCCGGCTCCTATTGTATCTACTGCTATTATGGGATCGCCGATTTTTTCTAAATCTCCATTTAACGGCTGAACAAATTGCATTTTATAGCTTTGTAAAGTATTATATTTTCTCGTTGCCCAAATTGTACCAATTACTTTGCCAAGCAACATTAGTTTTCCATTATTTCTGTTACATTATCTTTTACCGAAATATCCAGTTTATCAACAATAGCCATAATTACTGCATCAACTGGTTTATCTTTTGTCTGTAAAGTCTGTCTTGCAGAACTTCCCGAAGCATAAAGGACTACTTCTCCAACTCCAGCTCCAACAGAATCAACAGCAACAATAAAATCTTTTTTTAGATTATTGTTGAGGTCCATTTGTTTCACTATTAAAAATTTGGATCCAACAAGTTTTTCGTCTTTCCTGGTTGACCAAACTGTTCCTATAACTTTTCCTAATAACAATTTTCGGTTCCTTAATTTGGATTTTTTGATAAATAAAATTAAAATGTTAAACTATTTTTTCAAGGTATTAAAACTTACATAGAACAAAAGTTAAACACAACATTACTTATTGCAAAAAACTTTTACCCGGAAAACTATTTTTTACTTGGTAATAATCAGCTATTGTTTTTGAAATATCGGAAAATGTTTCTCTAATTCCAAGATTTCTTGAATTTTGATCTTTAGCATAATACAATAAAGGCACATATTCTCTACTGTGATCAGTACTTGGAGTAGTTGGATCGTTACCATGATCGGCAGTAATTATTAGTCTGTCTGTTTCATCCAACTCATCCAAAATTTTAGGTAACCAGTTATCAAACTCTACTAAAGCATTGTGAAATCCTTCAGGATTATTTCTGTGTCCATAATAAACATCAAAATCTACCAAATTTGTAAAAATAAAACTATTCTCCTCTGATTTTAAATTTGAAATAATTTCATTTATCCCTTCTAAATTAGATTTTGTTTTTACAGATTTATTTATTCCTCTATAGTTGAACAAGTCATTAACTTTACCAATTGCTATAGTATTAATATTATTTCCCTTTAATAAATCAAGAATTGTA
>JAJRZB010000203.1 GCA_024275455.1 Bacteroidota bacterium
TTTATTTGTATTCTCTTTATTAACTTGAACATTGCCATCTTCTATTGCTAAGTTTTCTCTTAAAGTAATATTTAATACTTTCCCTGCTTCAGCAGCTTCTTCTTTTCTAGTTTCTTTTGTTCCTCTTGTTCCAAGTTCCCCTTCCGTTAAATCTATAATGCCAACTTTTTTATTTTGCCTTATAAGTTTGGCAATTGTGCCACCCATTCCAAGTTCAGCATCATCGGGATGTGCAGCAAATATTAAGATATCCAAATTCATTATTTTTACCTTTCTAAATTTATTTTTTAGATTTTATAATATTATCAATTTTATTGTGAAAATAAAATTTTCAATTGAATTAAATATTTTGTTAACGTAACTTTAATTAATTACTCAAGTTGATCGTTTAACTATTAGGTTATTCTAAAACCGTTGAAACAGTTTTTTTTTGCTTATTAACCCACGACTTAAGTCGTGGGTTAACGATACAAGAACTCTATCAAAGAGTAAATCAGCCAATCATCCAATCTTTTTATATATTTACAATTCAAAAATAATTAAGGGTTTAAATTGGAATTTGAAGCTGTAATTGGTTTAGAAGTACACGCACAATTATTAACCGACACAAAATTTTTTGCGGATGTTCAACTAAGTTTGGTAATCCACCCAATACAAATATCTGTCCGGTTTGTCTCGGACATCCAGGGGTTCTACCGGTATTAAACAAAAAGGTTGTGGAGTATACTGTTTTAATGGGATTGGCAACTGATTGTACAATTAATGAGAAATCAATTTTTGCCAGAAAAAATTATTTTTACCCTGACTTACCAAAGGGCTATCAAATTTCACAATTCGAACTACCTATATGTGAACACGGTTTTATTGAGATAGAAACTAATGAAAAGAAAAAAATCGGGATTACAAGAATTCACATGGAAGAAGATGCCGGCAAATCTATTCACGATCAGGGATTTGATACTTTAGTTGATGTAAACCGCTGCGGAGTACCGCTTATTGAAATAGTTAGCGAACCCGATATTAGAAGCGGTGAGGAAGCATACCAATACTTAGCTAACCTAAAACAAATAATTACCTACTTGGGTATTTGTGATGGTAATATGGAAGAAGGTTCATTAAGATGCGATGCAAACATTTCGATAAGACCGAAGGGCTCTACTGAATTTGGGACAAGAACAGAAGTGAAAAATATGAACTCATTCAGAAATGTTCAAAAAGCTATTGATTATGAAATTGAAAGACAAATTAGTGTAGTTGAAGACGGTGGTGAAATTGTTCAGCAAACGCTTTTATGGAATGCCGAGCAAAACAAAGCAACTTCAATGCGCGGGAAGGAAGAAGCTCACGACTACAGATATTTTCCCGATCCCGATTTAATGCCTGTTCTTGTTGATGAAAATTGGAAAAATGATATTATGTTAACCATGCCTGAACTTCCGCAGAAAAGAAAAGAAAGGTTTATCAATGAATTTAATTTGCCCGAATATGATGCTGAAGTTTTGACTTCTCAAAAAGATATCGCCGATTATTTTGAAAAAGTTCGCAACGAATGTGGAGATGCAAAATTATCAAGTAACTGGGGTATGGGAGATGTTCTCAAAATAATTAATGAAAGAGAAATTTCTGCTAAAAATTTTCCAATTAGTGCTGACAACTTAGGGAAATTAATAAATCTTATAAATACTAATAAAATTAGTAGTCAAATTGCAAAGGATGTTTTCCCATTAATGTTAGAAAACGATACAGACCCGAATATTATTGTTGAAGAAAAGAACTTAATACAAATTACTGATACTTCTGCAATCGAGTCTGCAATTGATGATGTGTTAAATTATAATCCAAAACAAGTTGAAGAGTTTAAGTCCGGCAAAGAAAAAGTAATTGGATTTTTGGTCGGACAAGTAATGCAACGTACTAAAGGGAAAGCAAATCCTAAAATGGTTAATGAATTATTAAGGAGTAAGCTTAAGTAATAAAATTAGAACTATGGGATACATATTTTCCCTAAAACCGTTGGACGTGATGCCCCGGTTGTCCGCGGAATATTTGTCGGATTGCCTGATATTGTTTCATTAGCCAGAACTGCGAAACAAATTGCTTCTTTTGCATCGGATGAAATTCCAATATCATCAATAACTTTTAATTCAACGGAATTACCAAATTCCTGGGAAAGACATTCATATAGAAAAATATTTTTAGCTCCTCCGCCACTTACAATTAATTCATCAATTTTAGTTTCATCCATTACAAATTTTTCATAATTTCTGTAAACAGCAGAAGCAGTAAATTTTGTTATGGTGTTTAACCAATCATTTTTTGAAACTTCTTTGAAGCTTTCTAATAATCCATTTAAAAATTCTTCACCATAATATTCTCTTCCTGTAGATTTCGGAGGAGCTTTTTCAATAAAATCATCTTTTTGTTTTAGTGCATTAAATAAACCTTCATTAAATTTACCGGCTCTTGCAAGGTCTCCATCTTTATCAAACTCTTCGCCAAATAATTTTTTTGTTAATGTATCAATTAACATATTTCCGGGTCCGGTATCAAAAGCCAAAACATCTTCAAGACCCTTATCTTTATTTAAAATTGTGAAGTTAGAAATACCACCAATGTTTAACAAAGCTCTATTCTTTTGATGTGAATGAAAAAGTATGTAATCAAAATAAGGAATTAAAGGTGCCCCTTCTCCGCCCAAAGCAATATCTCCCGTACGGAAATCTCCGACAGTAATAATATTGCTTAACTTGGCTAATACAGCCGGATCTCCTATTTGCAATGTTGATGAAATTTTATAGCCTAAATAATCTTTTTTTTCCGGTAAGTGCTGAACTGTTTGTCCGTGACTCCCGATAAGATCAACATCTTCTAATGGAAATTTTAGATCGTTACACAAATTTTTAATTGCATCAAAATACACATGAGGAATTAAAAAATTTAGCTGCGATAAATCTTCAACATTACTGGATTCTTTAACTGAATTCCTCAGCAGCATGGTTTTTAACCCTTTAGGGAATGGATGCTCTAAAAATCCCAGTAAATTAATTTTTGTAAAGGTGCTGTTACCCTCAATTTTTACTAAGGCAACATCAACTCCATCAAGAGATGTTCCCGACATAATACCGATGACATGTTTGATTTCTTTTTCAGAAAGTTTACATAATTTTTTCATAATGCTCCGGTAAATAATTTACAAAAATTATAATCTGAAACTTGCTAATATTATTTGTAAAATTCGATATAAAAAAAAGGAGCTTTAAATGAAGCAATTATTAGGAGCACACACTTCAACTTCCGGTGGAGTTTCAAAAGCAATTGAAAGAGCTGAAAAATTAGGCTTTACTGCCATACAAATTTTTACGAAGAATAATAATAGGTGGTTTGCAAAACCGCTTGATGAAAAAGAGATTGAATCCTTTCAAGTTTCCTTAGCCGATTCAAAAATAAAATTTATCGTTTCTCACGATTCTTATTTAATAAATTTATGTGCTTCAAATCCGGAACTTTTAGAAAAATCAAGAAAAGCATTTATTGATGAACTGGAGCGATGCGAATTATTGGGAATTCTCTACCTAAATTTTCATCCGGGTTCGCACACCGGCAGAGGTGAAGAAGAAGGAATAAAAGTAATTGCCGAGTCAATAAATATTGCCCATAATAAAACCAAAGGTTATAAAGTAAGCAGCATGTTAGAACTTACAGCCGGACAAGGAACAGCCATCGGCTACAAATTTGAACATATTGCTAAAATAATAGATCTGGTTGAAGAAAAAGAAAGAATGAGCGTCTGCATCGACACAGCACATATTTTTGCTGCCGGGTACGATATCCGCACACCCGAAGTTTATAAAAACACAATGGAAGAGTTTGATAAAATAATCGGGTTAGATAAACTAAAATGCTTTCATATAAATGACAGCAAAAAAGAATTGGGAAGCAGAGTTGACAGACACGAACATAGCGGGAAAGGGTTTATTGGTAAAGAAGGATTTGCAAATATTATGAATGACAAGAGATTAGAAATAATTCCAAAAATTTTAGAAACCCCGAAAGGTAAAGAACAATTAGAAGATATAGAAAATTTAGAAGTATTAAAAAGTTTAATAATCTAAAATAAAAACTGAGGCAAAACTTTAAAACTATTTTTTAATACAAGAAGGCTCTAATACTCTGGCAACCATAATTCCGGTATGCCTATCAATTCCTTTTATATAATCAGCGAGTGGTTTTTCCGTAATTTGAATTTTCTTGCCTCTAAGCGGGGCATGCATAAAATGAATTCTTCCATCATCCATTTTAATAGCAATACCGGTATGGGAAATATCCAATCCTTCCATACTTGCGGTTATTAAAATTATATCACCGTTTTGTATTTTATCTTCAACACACTCAATAAAATTTTCCGGGATGTAATAATAGTCCCGATTATTAATTGAATCTTCAGTCGCTTTTATATCCTCAAGAAACTTAGGATTATTTTTAAGTTGTTTATACAAATCGGAATGAGTGCTCATAAAATTTATTTTCTTATTAAACTTCATTCCCCCAATTTCTTTAGTAATATCTTTTACATTACCTCTTTTGTCATTATCATAAAGCCAATCGGATGCATAATGTAATCTTGATGGATATTCGTTAATTACCCCGTTTCTGTATCGAATATTTGTTATTTCTTTTTGATAATCTTCAAATGTTGTTTTCCCCTTTTTGATACATCTGGCAAAAACAAGAGAACTTTCAAAAAACGTATAACAATCTAAACCCGATAAATGAATTACAAGTTGTTCTTTTTCACCTTTTTCTAATGTAAATGCTTCATAACCAAGACCAAGAAAGGTTTTTCCCACTTCAACTAAAACATCATTAATAGGTGATTTTTCTAAATCTTTTGAAACGGCATATTCAAATTTGTTGTTACAAATTTCTACATCTTGCTGTGTATATATTTGTGACCAAATAAATGAATTAAGAAATAAAAGTAAAAATAAAACATACTTAATTTTCATATAGGTAAATCCTCATTACTGGCTGGTTGAGTTACTTGCTCTTCAAATGTTGAATGAAACATATCCAGATTTTCAAATCTTGCAAAGTCTTTAACAAATTTAAGTCTTACATCTCCTGTAGGACCATTCCTCTGTTTACCGACTATCACTACTGCAATACCTTCTGTTGATTCTCCATCTGCAAATTGCGTTATTCCGTAGTATTCCGGTCTACTTAAAAAGATTACAACATCCGCATCTTGTTCAATTGAACCCGATTCTCTAAGATCAGACAGTTGGGGTCGTTTGTCGGTTCTTGTTTCAACAGCTCTATTTAACTGAGACAAAGCAATTACCGGAACATTTAATTCCTTAGCTAAAGATTTCAATGAACGTGATATTGTAGAAATTTCTCTTTCCCTACTATCCATTCTTGTACTTGAAGACATTAATTGTAAATAATCAATAATAATCAATCCAATATTCTTTTCAGCCTTTAACCTTCTTGCTTTAGCTCTAATTTCCAGCACCGTTTGTCCGGGAGTATCGTCAATATAAATAGGTGCCTGACTTAATTTATGTGCAGTTCTACTTATACGCGGTCCATCTTCTGCTTTAAATTTTCCGGTACGGACACTATGTGCATTTATTCTTGCTTCTGCACAAATAAGTCTTGTTACTAATTGAATAGTAGCCATCTCCAAACTGAAAATTGCGATTGGCACATTATCATCAACAGCGGCATTTCTTGTAGCGGAAAGAGCAAAGGCTGTTTTTCCCATTGAAGGTCTGGCAGCAACAATAATTAAATCGGATTTTTGAAAACCACCTAATAATTCATCCAATCCAAAAAATCCGGTGGGAACGGAAAACGAAGAAATATTTTTAGAATGAATTGCTTCGATATGTTATATCGCCTCTCTAACAGCTCTATCCATTGATTTATAGGATTCTTTCAAGCCAGCTTCGGTAATTTCAAATATCTTTGCTTCTGCTGTGTCTAAAATATCGAAGACATCTTCAGTGCCACTATATGCGCTCGTGGCAATATCCATCGAAGAGGAAATCAATTTTCTTAAAATCCATTTTTCTAAAATTACTTTTGAATGATATTCTACGTTTGCAGCAGAAGAGACATCTTGAGCTAACTGACTTATGTAAGCTGGCCCGCCGGAACTCTCAACCTTACTATTTTTTTTAAGCTCTTCGTATAATGAGACTGAATCAATAGGTTCATTAGCTTCAAATAACGAAATCATTGCTTCATAGATGATTTGATTTCTTTTATCAAAAAAACATTCGGGTTGTAATGTTTCAATAACCTTTGGAACAGCTTCACCGTCTAGAATCATTGCTCCTAGAACAGTTCTTTCCACTTCAACTGCCGCAGGAGGTTGTTTACTTTGCGGAAAATTATTTTGATTTTGTATTTCTTCCATTGCTGTTAATTTTTTAAACTATCATAAAGTTTTCTAAATTTTTGTACATCTTCCCAACAGCCTCTTTTCCAATTAGGATTTCTTAATAGTGCTGCGGGATGATATGTAACCATCGTTTTAATACCATGAACTTCATAAATATTGCCGCGCATTTTAGTTAAACTGATTTTTTGGTTTAACAAATTTGTAGCAGCAACACGTCCCAAACATAAAATAGCTTTAGGCTTTATTAAATCCATTTGTTTGTAGAGATAAGGCATACATTCTTTAACTTCTAACGGTAAAGGATCTCTGTTTTGCGGAGGTCTGCATTTTAATATATTTGCAATGTACACATCATCTCTTTCAAACTTTATTGCCTTTAATATATCTGTTAATAACTTACCGGCTCGTCCAACAAATGTAACACCTTGTTTATCCTCTTCAGCACCGGGAGCTTCTCCAACAATCATAACATCAGCATTGGGATTTCCAACCCCAAAAACAAAATTTGTTCTTGTTGTACCTAAACTACATTTTTGACAATTGTGAATTAAATCATAAAACGAATCTAATGTATTACATTTGTCAAAGTCTTCAAAAAGTGAATTACCAGCTATATATACTTCTTTGGGTTCTTTTATTTCTAATGGCTGACTATTTTCAGGATTAAAAGTATCCACCGATATTGTAATTTGTTCAAATAATTCATCCCCAAAAATTTCCTTTTGGTTTTTTAATGCTTCTATAAAGGGATTATAATTATTGTCCATAAATTGATTATTTTTTTTGAAATCTGAAAAATGAATATACTGATAAAACTACTGAAAATAAATTCGGAATTATTGATTTTATAGATGAGTATCAATTTGAAACATAAAAAA
>JAJRZB010000204.1 GCA_024275455.1 Bacteroidota bacterium
GCAATATGAAGAAATCGACTTTAATTCTACTTATATTTTTTACATTAAACTTCTATATATTGGCTGAAGAAGAAAGTAGCACTCAGATTACTAATCAATGCTTGAGTTGCCACAAAGAAGATGACAACCTACCTGATGATTCTAGCACTTTTGATATTCATATCAAATCAGGTATAACTTGCTCTGATTGCCATGGTGGTGATCCTAACACAGATGATGAAGACTTGTCAATGAGTAAAAAAAATGGCTTTGTTGGTGTTCCGGAAAATACATCAGTCCCGACTTTTTGCGGCAGATGTCATTCGGATATAAAATATATGAGGAAGTTTCGTCCCAGAATTGAAACAGATCAAGTTACACAGTATTATACCAGTGTACATGGAATACAATTAAAAAAAGGTGATGAAAATGTTGCAGTATGTACAAGTTGTCACACGGCGCACAGTATTTTACCGGCAAATGATCCAAGGTCAACAACTTATGCTATAAATATACCGGAGACCTGCAATAAATGTCATGGTGATAAAGATCTTATGCAAAAATATAACATTGATTCTAATGTATATTCTGACTTTGCCAAAGGAGTTCATGGTGTAGCATTGTTGGAAAAAAAAGATGTTGGTTCACCTGCATGTAATGATTGTCATGGTAATCATGGAGCCACACCACCCGGTATTAGTTCAATTTCAAATGTCTGCGGAATGTGCCATATAAATAACATAGAATTTTTTAAAGAATCCAAAATGGCTAAACCTTTTGCAGAAAATGATTATCACGGTTGTGAAGAATGCCACAGTAATCATGCTGTTATGAAGCCGGATGATAATTTTGTGGGAACTAATGATGAAGCCTCCTGCATGCAATGCCATGAAGAAGGGGATAAAGGATATAAAGAAGCTGAAAAGATTAATCTGAAACTAACAAATCTTGTAAATGTATACGATTCTGCAAAAGTAAAATTAATTGAAGTACGAAACAAAGGTATGAATGATGTTGACATAGAATATATTCTTAGAGAAGCTAACCAATCATTAATTCAGGCAAGAACATTAGTTCATACATTTGATTCGGAAAAAGTTGGAGAAAAGACAAATGAAGGTATTCAAGCTACAAGAACCGCATTAAGTAAAAGTAATCAAGAAATAAATGATTACTATGTTAGAAGGAACGGATTAGGAGCGGCAACAGTTGCAATTACAATTTTAATAATAGCTTTATTTATTAAAGTTAGAGATATAGGGAAGACGAGAAAGCAAAATCAATAAACATATAAAAATATAATTTTTAACATGTAAGATTGACCAAAATTTAATTGAATTTTACTATTGGAAGCGAAATTATAAATATTGTTCCCTTAGGAATATTATCTTTAACTTCAATTTTTCCTCCCATAGAATTAATTACCGATTTTGCAAGGCTCAAGCCTAAACCGTAGCCCTCTATATTTAGTGTTTTTTCATTTTCCACTCTATAGAACCTTTCAAATATTCTGTCTTTTTCAAGGTCATTAATACCAATTCCATTATCAACAACTTTAATTATTACGGTCGAATTTGATACTTCGGCATTTAGCAGTACTTTGTCATTTTCATTAGAGTATTTTAACGCATTATTAATTAGATTCTGGAGAACAATTGAGAAATATTCGGCTTTACCTCTGGTAAAAATATTTTTTTCTACAGAAATTGTAACATTTTTGTTTTTGTAAATCTGATTAATATCAACTTCCAAAAGTTTTGTTAGGTCAAATACAATTGAATTATCGGCACATTCTTTACAATCTTTGGCAAGCAACAGCATTGTTCTGATTAAAACAATCATTTTATCCGTTTGATCTCTTAGAATATTTGCGGTTTCTATATATTCTTCTGTAGTTCTCTCCTTTTTTAATATGTACTCCAATTCAGTTTTTATAGCTGTTAGCGGAGTCATTAGTTGATGGGATGCGTTATCAGTAAATTGAGAAATCTGGTCAATTTGAGATTCTAATCTGCTAAAAAGAGAATTTAATGTAGTTTTTAGTTTTCCTAATTCGTCATTGGGTTCTGCATCAAATTCTAAACGTTCACTTAAGTTAGTTGCAGAGATTTTATTTGCTAATTCAATTATTTTATTAACCGGACTGTAACTTTTTTTTGCTAAAAATATGCTTAATATAATTATTGTTGCTAGTACGAAAGGCATGGTAAAAATATTAAACCAAAATACATTTCTTACAACTTTATTAAAACTTGAATTAATAGCGGAAAGTTGAATGTACCCTATATGTTTTTCGTTCTGGTTTATTAACTGCTTATAGATTGTACGAAGTTGTTAATCATCAATAAAGAAATTATCATAATAATAAGGTGTAAATTTATTTGGAAAGCCAAGAAGAATTTCTTTATAGTCCTTCAAGTTTTCACTTTGAAAGAATAATTTTCCTTCCAGATCATATATTTGTAAAAAAAACGGATCATCAGTTACTTCTAGTAAATCAATTTCATGTAATTCGGTTGGATGTATTATACGTATTGTATCATTATAAACCTCGATAGTATTAAGAATATGTTTTAATTCGTGTCTTAATCTGGTGTCGAGATCATCAATAAGAACATAGTTAAGAATGAAAAGAGTGAAAATGGAAAATGTAAGATATAAACCAAACATAACGCCTGCATTCCAGAAAGCAATGCGTCTAATTGTTTTTGTTACTAAAGGTTTTTTCATTTAATCAGTTATAAATAAATATCCTTCACCGTAAATTGTTCTAATAAACTTTTTATCGGAGTCAGCTTCTAATTTTTTTCGTAAATTTTTTACAGTCACCTCTACTAAATTTGTATCCGGTGTAAAAGGTAATTGCCATACATCTTTGCACAAAATATCTTTATTTAATATTTTTCCCTTATTTTCAACAAAGTATTTAAGCAGTTCGAATTCCTTTTCAGAAAGTTTAATACTACCTTTTGGTGTTTCTAAGACTCGAGTATATAAATTTAACTTAAAATTGTTAAAAGATATTGTACCTGAAAACGATTTATATCGTCTGTTTACAGCTAGAATTCTTGCAAAAACTTCATCAAACGAGAAAGGCTTGGTAATATAATCATCAGCCCCAATATTTAAAGCTTCCACTTTATTGGAAATATCTGTTAATGCAGTTAGTAAAATTATTCCTCTTGTATAACCGGAATTTCTTAATCTTTTACAAACCTCAATACCTGTTACTTTTGGCATTCTCCAATCGAGTAAAATTATATCAAATTCATTATTAGAGATATTTTCTAGTGCTTTTTCACCATCAAAAGCAAGAGAAACTTCAAATCCCTCATCTTCAAAATTCTTTTTTAAAGAATTTGCAATAGGCTTTTCATCTTCTGCTATTAATATTTTCATAATGTTCTTGTGTTACTACTTTGCAAGATAATGTATTCTATATAATAAGTCACGTTAAGAAATGTGAAAAATTATTAATTATTGTTTTCTTTACAAACATAAAATCACCCCATATTTTGCATGTATAAAAGAATGAGAATATCTTATTAAAAATCAAGGGGAGGCTACATGAAAAAATTTTCACAATTAATTAATATTTGTGTTATTTCTTTTTTTATACTGGGTATTTATACTCAAGTAATAGCACAACCTACTTATGTAGGCCCGGAAAGGTGTTTGCAATGCCATAACAATCCGGGATTAGGGGATAAGACCGGCTGGAGAACATCTATGCATGCTAATGGCTATACGGCTGTATTAGATGATACACATTCTCTGGAAGATCTTTACGGTGTTGTAAATGATTATGATGGAAACGGAATTGATGATTTTAAGGATGGTTTAGATTTTAATACAATTAGCAGTAATTTTGATTCTTATAAACCAAATGCTCCAATTTTAGGTTACACTGCCGAAGGAGGATACACAATTACCATAGGTGATGTTACTCATAAAGTATTAATGACTTACGGTGGTAGCGGACTTTATAAACAAAGATACATGATGAGAGTTCAAACCAGTGAAGGATATTCAAATGGTTATTATGTTTCTCCGGTACAGTATAATGAAAAAACAAAAGAATATGTAGTTTATCACGGTAGTGATTGGTATGATGGAAATACACCGAAATATACATCTGCAACCGGATTAGCTGATATAGCCCAAAATAGTAGAAACATTGCTAAGAACTGCTCAGGTTGTCATTCCAACGGTTTGGAATTATGGCAAGATGCAAATGGAGAGTGGTTAATGAAAGGAGCTCCTCATGAAGATGATGCTTTATATGAAGGCATGGTAAATGTTTTCGATGTTGATGGTGATGGTAAGTTAGACCAAATTAATACAACTTGTGAAAGATGTCATGGTCCCGGCAGTGAACATGCTGCTTCCGGCGATAAAACAAAAATTATTAATCCGGCTGATTTAACTGCGGATCAAGCTAATAACCTTTGTGGAATGTGCCATTCTCGCGGTAAAAGTAAACCAAACAATACTTTTGGTTTTCCTTTTGATGATGAAAATTTAGTAGGCTGGTCTGTTGGTGATATGGTTGAACCTTTATATACTGATGGCGGTGGAAATTGGGGTGATGGAATTACTTCTCAAAAACATCATCAACAATTTTATGATCTTTATGAAAGCAGTAAACCTACATTTCAATTTCACCAAGTAACTTGTTTTGAATGCCATGATGTTCATAATGAAGTTAAACATCACATTAGAGCAGTAGTTGAAGAAGAAGATTCTACCGGTAATCCTCTTATGATTACAACCGAAAATGATAACAACACTTTATGTTTATCATGCCATGCAACTCATGGTGATTTTGAAGCTATAAGTACGGAAATGGTTGCTGATTATGAAAATAATATTGATGGTATTGGTGCAATAGTTAGCCAGCATACAAAACATCCGTATGATCCGACTGGTACAGGAGCTTCCAGATGTAGTAAATGTCATATGGCAAAAACTGCAAAATCTGCTATCGCTTATGATATCCACGGACATACTTTTGAAGTATTACGCCCTGAAAAAACCAAAGCGTATAATATGCCCAATTCATGTGCGGTTAGTTGTCATGGAAATGCAGAAAAACCGGGTGGTGATTTTGGAGTAGGTATTACAGTTGCAGATTTTACAGATTGGGGTGGAGCTGCACAACAAAGTCTTGCTGATTCCTTAATGAAATATTACGGACCTGAGGGTTCTTGGTGGGTTGGAGATCCTGTATCTGTTGACTTAGTTGATCTTGAAGTTCCAAGTGAATTTGTACTTTCACAAAATTATCCTAATCCGTTTAACCCGACAACTATTATAAACTTTAGTGTTCCTGAAGAAGGAAATGTAAGAATTGCAATTTATAATGCTGTTGGAGAGGAAGTTGACGTATTAGTTAATTCACATAAAAATGCCGGTAATTATTCAACTGGCTGGAATGCAAGTAGCTTTTCTTCCGGTGTATACTTCTATAGAATAGAAACTAATAACTTTGTTCAAACAAAGAAAATGTTACTTATGAAATAAAAAGAAAGTGATAGTTGGTTAGTGAAAAAACCCGGCTTTATGTCGGGTTTTTTATTCCCTTTTTATCAAGAAAAACTGTTCTTTTTATTAGTCATTGTAGTTCCCAGTATACAAAATTCACTTTTGGCTCGTCTAAAATTAACTAAAATCAAAACTTATTATGGCATTATGATTGAATCTCTTTAGTAATTCTAAAGAAGAGGTATATCATGAAAAATAAGTTTATTATTATTTTAATAGTTCTCTCTGTATCAATATTAACAGCTCAACAAAGATCCGCTGCGATTAAAATTGGAAATTTTAGTCCCGGTGCAATGGAAACAGGATTTGTAATTGGTTATGAAAGCGGAAAATACATTGATAGAAATTTCGATATTGGATGGAGTCTTGATTGGTTTCATAAAGATTATGTTGATCAAACATTAGTTGAAGAATTAAACGATTACTACGGTTATTTTGGTTCAAAATTAAATGAAGTTAGAGCAAAAACAAATTTACACAGCATCCCGTTTTTATTTAATATGAGAGCAAAATTTCCAATGGCTCCAAGATTGTCTACTTTTATTTCGGGGGGAATAGGAGTTGAAGCATTATTAATATTTTATAGGGATTATCAATATCCCGATCAAGATGAGTTGGAAGGTGCGTTCGATTTTAATTGGCGTTTAGGTTTTGGAATTGCTTATCAATTAGGAAGAAATTCTGATTTTATTGCTTAAATAAATTATCACTCTTCAACACCAAGCTGGACTTATGAAATAGATGATCCGTCTATTGGCAGAAAACAAGTTCTCGAAAGAGTTTTTGATATGAGTGGTATTATGGCAAGAGTAGGATTCAAGTTTTATTATTAATAATAAACAAGTTGTTTACAATATAGATTTTTGGATTAAAAATTAAATTTTGTGTGTAATTATGAGAAACACTAAAAACCTCAGTTTATCTTTGATTTTAGTTTCATCATTAATTCTTTTGAATTGTACAACGGTGGATTATGTAGGTAAAACATACCCAGGAACATCGCATGTTGATGTTTATTATTCCAAAGAGGAAGTATCAAATGATTATGAAATTATTGGTTATGCAGTCGGCTATAAGCAAGATTATGATTCAATAATTAGTAAAATAATTGAAGAAGCTAAAACCAACGGAGCGGATGCTATTGTTATTACCGGCATTGATGTTGAAGTTAGCAATGATAATAAAACCAAAAAAGTAACTGCGTCGTTGTTAAAATATATGGAATAAAATATATTTTATGCAAATAAGAATGCCGAAACAGTCTGACAGTTTTACAGACTGCATAACAACATTGTTGGTAAGCCGTTCATCCTAAACAGCAATGCTACGTCAATACGGTCACGCCAATTTATTTTAAATAGAAGTTGAATTGTCCAACAATAACTGCTGTTTATGGTTAATTTAATTTTTTACATCTTCTTTTTACTGCAATTTTGAACTAAACACGATTTACTACTTTTGTCAAACTAAGCGAAGCGGTTGACTTAAGCGGCTGATTATAACGCATTTAATTTATTTAACATCTTTTCTGAATCTTCTACAGTTTTCTTAATAAATGAATTCTTCTGTATATAAGGTTTATTGCTCAGTTTAAGTTTATGACCATTATGGTATAGATTATAAAATTCACTAAATAAATGTGTTAACATTGTGAATATCTCATCTAGTTTATCTCTAGATGTTTTACTGAATAAATTATCAAGTTCTTGTTTTGTTGTTATTTCAGAATGTCCAAAAACTTTATTACGAATATCCTTATAGATTAATTGATACTCTTCATTATAGGATTTAATAATTTTTTGGATTGATCCTAATTCTTGTTTAGATGGTTCGATAGTATTTGCAATATAATTATCTAATTCTATTTCATTTGAAAAATCTTTAAGTCTACGTTTTTTTAACTCTGATTTGGAAAAAATGTGAATATTACTCAAACATTTACTGATGAAAGCATTTATTGATAAAGTTGCTGAACTGTTATCAAAAAGTCTACCCAAACTTATAAAATAGGTGCTCTGTAATGAATAAAGAATTGATTTCCAGAAGTACTTATTCTCATTAACTTGATTTAAGAAAGCTTTATTTTCCCAAGCTTTTTTCACAATTGAATCATAAACATAGAAAGCTCCTATTGCTTCATTTAGATTTTTTTCTAATTGTTTTAATGATTCAAGGAAATTAAAACTTTGCATAAATACCGTCCATTGATTATTTCTTTTCGTGTTATAACTAGAAATTTGAAACACTTTCTAATCAATCTTATATACAAAAGGTAATCTTGTTTGAATGCCTGTATACTTAAGTGCATCAATAAGTTTATTGATTTGATTTAACGGTTTTTGAAATATTAAATTATTAAATTTGCCTTCAATTTTAGCTGATAGTAAGTCCATAATTTTATCAAAAGTTTCCTTTTGAGTCGGATACTCAACAATTTTATAATCGGAAATTCCGGCTTTATCTGCTGCAATATTTAGTGCTAAATTAATTCCGCCTAATGTATCAACCAATCCAATTTCTTTAGAATGGAGTCCGCTCCAAATTCTGCCTTGAGCAATTCTATCAATTTCATCGAAAGTCATATTTCTGCCCTCAGCAACACGGTTTACAAAATCGACATAAATATCATCAACTTGTTTTTGAATATATTTTTTCTGAACATTGTTAAGCGGGAATGAATAAGAATTCCAGCCATTATTCTTACTTGTCATAACCCTGTCAAAAGTTACTCCGAGTTTATTATTAAAAAACTTTTGTGCATTTGGAATAATACCGAAAACCCCAATAGAACCGGCAAGTGTACTTGAATCAGCAACAATCTTATCGGCTGCACATGCAATGTAATATCCGCCTGAAGCTGCAATATCACCTAAAGAAACAATAAAGGGTTTTTCTTTAGATGCCAATTTAATTTCTCTCCAAATCATATCGGAAGTTAACGGAGAGCCTCCCGGTGAATTAATTCTCATTACAATAGCTTTTACTTTTTTATTTTTTCTTGCCTTAACAATTGATTCGATAATGTTTTTTGTTCCGATAGAGTATTCATCACCTTGGCTGTTAACAATTTCACCGGTTGCGTAAATAATTGCAATTCTATTTTTGCTGTTTGTAGTGCGGTTAAATGATTGCAAGTATTTTTTTACACTTACTTTTCTTAATTTATCTTTTGGCGGAATATTTATAATTCTTCTTAAAAGCGAGTCTACCTCATCCTTATATTTCAAAGAGTTTACCAGCTTATACCTTTCTGCATCCTCAGCTGAATTTATAGTTAAGTTTTTAGATAAATCTTTAAGTACATTAGGGTTTATACTTTTACTTTCTGCAATATCAAAAATAAATTTGTTATAAACTGAACTTAAATATTGATTAAGCTGAAGTTTATTCTCATTACTTAATCTATCAGATTTATAAGGTTCAGTTGCACTTTTGAATTTTCCATATTGGAAAATCTGTGGTTCAATTTCAAGTTTATCAAGAGCCTTCTTAAAAAATGTAACTTCTATACCAAAACCATCAAACTCCATAGTCCCGGTAGGTGTAATAAAAATACTATCAGCTATTGAAGCTAAATAAAATGCTCTTTCACTAATTGAATTACCATGAGCAATTATAAATTTATTAGATGATTTAAAATCAATTAAAGCATTTCTAATTTCATTTATTTTTACAAGTTCACCAATGTATAGGTTATCAAGGTTTAAAAATATTCCTTTAATCTTTAAATCGGTTTTCGCATGGTTAATCGATTCTATTAAATCATTTAGTCCAATTGTTTTACTTATTGAAGGAATTACTGAGTATGAAAAATAAGGTAACGTACTGCTCCTTTCGGGAACTTCATAATCAAGTTTTAATTCTAGTATAGAATTGTCTTTCAAAGTTACTTTTTCGGTACTGTCTATTGTTGAAGTAAGAATAAATATAAAAAATAGAAAAAAGAAAAATAATAGTAGTAGTGAGATAAAAAATCCGAGAATAGAAGCAAAGGTAAACTTAAAGAACTGTTTCATGGTGTTCCTAATGATTTAAAAATATTTATTTAAAATTAGTTAAGTTAAACTCTTTCCACAATGTTGATAAAAAATAAAATTTAAAGGAGCAAACAATGATTTTAGACTGTATAATTTATAAACATAAAATTTGAATATTTAATAATAATTTAGCATTTTAAAATCACATCAATAAGAGACTGGTATGGAACATAATAATGCTTACACTTTCCTTTGCATTGCAAGTTACGAAAAAGGAGCTGATTTTTTAATTCAGTGTAAAGAGCAAGGGAACAGAGTTCTTTTAATAACTTCGGAAAAATTACAAGAAGCCGAATGGCCGAGAGAACATATTGATGAAATTTTTTATGTGCCCGATTCAAACGGTTGGAATATGGATGAAGTAATTAAAAGTATTAGTTACTTAGCAAGAACCGAAAGTATTGATAAAATTGTTGCTCTTGATGATTTTGATGTTGAGAAAGCTGCAAAACTTAGAGAACATTTAAGAGTGCCTGGAATGGGGGATACAACTGCCCGTTATTTTAGAGATAAACTTGCCATGAGGAAAAAAGCTGAAGATGATAATATTAGTATCCCCGGATTTGTACATGTATTAAACCATAATAAAATTAATAACTTTTTGGATTCCCATAATCCACCGTATATTCTTAAACCTCGATCTCAAGCCGGTGCTATTGGGCTGAAGAAAATGAATTCAAAAGATGAAGTTTGGCAAGCAATTAATCAACTTGGTGATGAACAGTCTTACTATTTATTGGAAGAATTTATTGAGGGTAAAATATTTCATGTGGATTCAATTATATATAATGATAAAATTAAGTTTGCTCAATCACATGAATATGCTTTACCTCCGTTTGAAGTAGCAAACGAAGGTAGAGTGTTTTGTACAAGGACTGTCCGGCATGGAACTGATGAGGAAAAGGAGCTTTTATCAATAAATAAAAAAGTTATAAAATCGTTGGGATTAAAGAAAGGGGTTTCCCATACTGAATTTATTCAATCTGCAAGAAGCGGAAAATTTTATTTTTTAGAAACATCCGCAAGAGTTGGAGGTGCAAATATTTCAAATCTAATCGAAGAATCAACCGGAATTAACATGTGGAAAGAATGGGCAAAAATTGAAAATTTAAATGAAACGGATAGCTATTCAGTGCCCGAAGTTAATAATAATTACGGAGCAATTTTAATTTCTCTTGCAAAACAAGAATGGCCCAACACAGAGGCTTATAATGATAAAGAAGTTGCTTGGAGATTAAAAAAACAGTTTCATGCCGGTTTGATTTTAGTTTCGGATGATTATAACAGGATGATAAATTTAAGTGATAGTTATATAAAAAGATTTTACAAGGATTTTTTTATTTCACAACCGCCTAAGGGAGCTAACTAAAATAGAGCTTATTTTAATTTTTGGTTGGGAATACTTTTTAATTTATTAAAGGATTAATAAAATAGATAAAAAAGGCATTTATTAGAAATGCCTTTTAATATATATATGGAATTAAAAATTTAGTTTAGGTTTTTTTCACCATTTATATGTGTTAATTTATTTATTGTGCCGTCTTCGTTAAAGGCTGATGAATGGCAATTGATACATGTAGAAGCGGTTGGATCACTATCAGCATTCAGATGACCTCTGGGCGGCAATAAATGGCAAGTCCCACATGCAGCTTGGGTACTGTCTACCTTAGTCCATTCCGGTGAAAAGTTTTCTCCAGTAATTAAAGAATCAGTATAGCCCCATTGATTTTCCGAATCATCTTTAGAGAATTGAAAGTTACCATGACAGTAAGTGTTTGAGCATGTTAAATCCATATTATTGTATTGTGGTACAGATAATCCGGATGATGCGATTTCTCCGAAATTCATTTCTGCGGGGAGTCCGTTTATATGAGTCTTTACATAATCAGTGCTTCCTGTTTCATTAGTCGGATGGCATTCGTTACAAGAAATAATCATACTTAACGAATTAGTATATACGTGTGATGAATGTGCCCCAACACCCTTAGATGTTGTACTGGTATTATTATCCAAATCTGTAGGAGGAGCAATTAAATTTTCGTTTGCAAAACTTCCGTGGCAGGTATTACACGCCTCCGGTCCGGCATTTTCCGTATGACATGTTAAACATGATACATTTGCCGTTCCGCCGGAAAAATCAGCAGCATGACATTTTTGGCAAGATTCCATATTCCATACAAGTTTTCTTAGTTCATTGGAATGAAAATTATCAGAACCAACCTTACCAAAGCCATCCGGATGAACACCTTCCAATTCAGGAGGTTGAGTAATATCTTCTTTAACTTCACTACAATTGTAAAGGAATAATGATATTAAAAATATTATAGTTATTAAAAAACTTTTGTTTCTCATTTTTGCACCAATAATTTGAAATTATTAATCTTGATTTGCTCCATGACAGTAACCGCAAAAGCCGATTCCCGCAGTATTTGTATTCGAATGGCAATCGTAACAAATAGATGCTCCGTCTGAATGCCAGTCACCTTCAACATCTTTCATAAAACCTATAATATGAGTTCTAGGATTTGTACCCTTTATTCCATCCGGGTCTGAATGGCAAAGAATACAATTTGGATCGGCACCTTGAACATCGTGGCAAGAGGCGCAACTTTCAATATCTCTTTTGGCAAGTATTGCATGATCCGAGCCGGGTGTTAAACCGGTAACAAAATTAGGAACTGTATGCGAAAGCGGAATAATACCTCCCATTGCAAAATCGCCATCTTCAGAAGCATGGCATTCTGCACAGAATGTTTCAGTTTGGTGGCAACTCTGACAGTTATCGGTTTTACCTTTTGCTTCTATTCCATGAGTAAATCTGTAATTAATATCATGTACCATGGTTATTACTTGCTGCTTGGTTCCATCAACATAATTGTGAGGTGAGTAAGGAGTGTAGAAATCATTACTCAAATTTGCTTCTTCAATTACAATAGTTGCAACGTGACAATCTTCACAGAAAGTCTCTTGATTATGACACATTTGACAATTATCCAACTCGGCAAACTTATGTGTTTTAAAGAAACCAACTGCGTTATGGTCTTCAGGCAATAAATTTGCTGTAGAAATGTGACATTGTTCGCAATTGTTAGAAGCAACCGAAATGTTATTATGGCAAGTATTACATGATTTCATATCGGGGAAAACACCTGCACTTTCAAAACTGTAATCAACATCATAAATTCCTTTATGGCACGACTCACATTTTAATTCTTGATCTTCCAAGTGAAATTTATGATGAAATAAAAGAGTAGAAGTGCGAGGTATAAACTCTTCTTCAACGTCTTCATAATGACATTCATTGCAATTTTCTTCAGCTTCAATATCGTGACAAGTTGTACAGTCATCCATAACCGGTAATAAACTGGTTCCAAGGTTAATACTAGTAGTAACTTTAGAATGACAATCAGTACACTCTGCTTCCTCTTGGTGGATTTGGTGAGAAAATTTTATTATCGATTTATTTCTATCGGAGTTGCTATTTTCGGAAGCAGTATTAGAAAATCCTAAATAAACTATGGAAACTAATCCAATGACTAAGTAAACATTTTTTATTTTCATAATAGATCTAGATTTGTGTTGAACCAATAATTAAGTTTAAAAAATATGCGAAAATCATTCTTATAGATTTTATTATCAGAATACTGAGCTTGGAAATCAAACGAAAGTGTTCTCCACGGTCTTATATTGATGCCTGCTAAGGCTGAAATTATATTGTTTTCATCTGCATTTTCTGATAGCTTATAATTTGTATAGCTTAGTCCGATTGAAGGAGTTAATAAACCATTTAAAAAGGTACGAGCAGAATAAATAGAGAGTGAACTCAGTTCACCTGCATAACCGAGTGTTTGTCTGTAACTGGCACCGCCGTATATTGTGTTTAGACCAAATGTAAATCTTTGGGCGCTATCATCTTTATATTCAACATTTCCAAATTGGCTGAATACAGTAAAATTTTTCTTTATTTTATAATCTACTCCACCTTCAACTTCGTAAGTATTGCTAAAATCAAATACAGCAAAAATGGAATTATATCTAATTTGAGGTGCCCTATAATTGTAGTAGAGATTTACCCCTAAATTTTTAATTATATTGTATCTTCCGTTAAACTCAATTCTGGATAATTCCATAAAATTAAAATCATAGTTAACTCTTACATTTGCATCAAGAATTCCGGAGTATAAAATAGAAGCAGAACCATACCTAAATTGATTTGACTTTTGTTGGATAAGGACTGTAATTGGGTTTAGATTGATATCCAATCTTTGTGTTTCATAATCTATTGGAGTATAGTTTTTATCAACATAGTCAATTGCGAAAGTAAAATCTTTTAGACCATTATATTTTATTTTACCTCCGAAAATTCTATTGTTAACCCAATCGTCAGTTAATTTAAATTCTTGATAAACCGGAACATTACCGCCAAAATAACCTTGCACGGTAAAGCTGTTAAATCTTAATTTAATATTCGCTCCGTCGTATAAACCGCCCGCAACTTGATTAAAAATGGGTTGCCTGCCCAACTTAATTGTTGCAATCTTTAAAACTTTTCTTGCTTCAAAATAAAAGTTGTATAATCTGAGTCTCGGGTCATTTAATAACTGATTTGAAAAGTTAGTTTCTAAATTAATTCTAGTTTTAAAGGAATAATTATTTTTACTTAAATTAAGAACTATAGTTTCGTATCCCCTTAGAAACATATCCGACTCAGTTAAAGATTGTGCACGGTCGAATGCATAAACAGATGAAGATATTCTTCCATTAATATTTTGTGCATTTAAAATAGAAGAATAAGCAAGAATAAAAACAACAATAATAATTTTTATTAGTTTCATTTAGTACTCTTTTTCTTAACTGGTAAATAGTGTTCTATCTTTGCCCACATTTCTTCAAAGTCAAAACCGGAAAATGTAGGGCTATCCGGATTATGACAGTTTCTACAGAATTCTTCTGTGTTTTCGTAAACTTTTACTAATCCATTTTTAGCTGCTAAGTCTCTGTTTTTCATAATTTTAAGTGATTTATAACCGGAACCGGCACCATGGCAAGTTTCACATTGTACTCCGTCTTCAATATTGAATTTTTTCCCTAGATAGATTTTATCAACATCATAACCGCTTGCATGGCAAGATAAACATTCATATAACTCGCTTGGTGATTTCTCGTAACCCATTTCCTTAGCTACTTCCGCTGCTTCTTCGGTTTGCAACACAACATAAGCTTGAGCATGAATGCTTTCTTTCCAAATAGGAAGCTGTTTGCCTTGTTTTTCTGATTTGTGACATTTACCGCAAGCTTCTGCTCCAATAAATTTGTACTGGGTTGTATCTTGACCAAAAGTTGAACTTGTTAGGCAAAAGCAAAAAAATAAAATTGTTAACAATAAAGGAATAGTTCGGTTTTCCATTTTAATTCCCTTTTATTTTAATAAATAATTTTTATTCCTAACTAAATAAAAATTTTACCGCTAAAAATTTATTTTAAATATTGCTCGTACAATTAAAGTACCAAACAATGTTTATTTATATATAGGTGAATTATGTATTTAAATTTAACAAAGGTCTTAAAGGAACTGAATATTTTAGATTTGTGAAATGTAAAAGTTGAAAAGTCAAAGTGCTGTATAACAAAATTTGAAAAAATTTTATTATAATAACATAACTTAGGCATTCTTTTATCCGCTAAATTAGATGAATAGAAGTTTTAGAAAACCTGAAACTTTATTGGAAATAGGTTGCCACATATTTCCAAAATTCTTTATAAAGATAAATAATGATAGATAAGAAATCAATGTTTATAAATAATTATTACTAATGAAACGATATATTCAAGTGTTTATTTAAGAAAAACATATATCTGTTAAATATAGCCCAATTTTGATAATAATTTAGGAGATGACACAAAATGTTTCTAAAGAAACAACTGAAACACATTTCTTAATTAAAAAATCAATTTTTAGATAAGAATTATTTGTCGTGACAAGTTAAGCAAAGACGACTTCTGTAATTTGATTTTAAAAGCAGGTTTTTTGTTCCTCTCATAGCATGAGCATCATGGCAGGATATACATTCTAATTTTCCGTTAACAAGCATGTCTTTACTAATTGTACTTCCTAAACCTGAGGCGGCTGAAGTCGGATCGTGTAAACCTTTATCCTTATAAGCAAGCATAATATCATAAGTAAATGAAATTGGGTGATTTCTGCTGAGATTTGTTCCTAAAATTGAAGATTGCGACATTCCTTTTCCACCTTGGTCATCGGTTGCAACAGTTCCATCATGGCAACTTAAGCACATTTTTGAGGAGTTGCTCGGTTGGCCCATCAATGCATCAATTGAAGAACTACTATAAGTAACATAAACCGTACTTTCCCAAGAATTTACCCATTGTGGTTTAGAAAACTCAGATTTGCTTTCTTCATCAAAAATATGACAAATATCGCATTTGTTTCTATTGGCTAAGTGAAATCCGGATAAAATAGAATAGAACTTAGATGGATATACTAGCAGGAATATTATTATTATTTGTTTTAAGTTCATTGTAATTATTAAGTGTTCTTTTCTCGCCAATTATTATCGAAAAAAAAATCAGCAAATAAATAGCATTTGCTTTGTTTTAGTATAATTTATAATTATCTTTAAGTGATTACATTAACTTATTTGTTAATAATTAGTTACATGAATTAAACATGAAAAAAGCCCCATTGATTTTACTCACCTTGTTAATATTTCCTCTTTTAATTTTTTCTCAAGAGAACAATAATTTCTATATTCATCCATTTTCGAATGCAATTACCTTATCATTAGAAGGAGGAACTTCATATACAAATTCAGATTTTAGTAAAAATAGATTTGATTATATTGGCAGAGGAATGTTAGAATATTTTTTTATTCTAATAATATCGGAACATTTGGCTTAAGATTATATGGTGGAATTTCATACCTTGGCGGAGAAGGTGGGCTTAACTTTGAACCGAATAAATTTTCATCTCTTAAAACTCTTAAAACGGATCTGTATTATTTAGGTGGAGGATATTCATATACAGTTTCAGCAAATGAAATATTTTTCCCTTATATTTTTCTTGGGTTAACTTATATCCAATTTTATCCGAGAGGAAATGATAATATTAGAATTTCTGATATTAATCAGCGAGAGTTTGCAAATGACGACATTAATTATGTTGGAGAATTGGGAACGAGAATTTTATTTCACGAAAATATTAGTTTAAATTTAAGTGGTACTGTTAATATAAATCCAAGTGATAATTTGGACGGAATATATGCAAATCAGGATAATGATATTTATTATACAGCTAATATTGGGCTTAGTTATTACTTCCTTTATGCAAAAGACAGCGATGGTGATGGAGTTGATGATTCGGAAGATATGTGTCCGAATACACCACCGTACATTCATGTAAATGATTTTGGTTGTCCTCTGGATTCCGATAATGATGGAGTGCCAGATAACAAGGATATTTGTCCTGATACTCCACCGACTGTAGTTGTTGATAAAAACGGCTGCCCTGCAGATTTAGATGAAGATGGTGTACCGGATCAGATTGATCAATGTCTGTATACACCAAAAGGAACAATCGTTGATAGTGTAGGTTGTCCTGTCCCA
>JAJRZB010000205.1 GCA_024275455.1 Bacteroidota bacterium
AAAATATGATTTGCCAAAGCTTTGTGAGTAACTTCTACACCTTTCGGATTACCGGTTGATCCGGATGTATAAATTATATAAGCTGTATCGTCACTTTCAGCAATTGTTTTTACAGTTGTAACTTCCGAACTATATTTAGTTACATCAAGTGTTCTTATTTTACTATTTTCAAAATTGTTGAAATACTCTTCTTTCGTAATCACAAATTTTGCATCTGAATCTTTAAGTAAATATTCCAATCTTTCTTTCGGATAACTAATATCTAAAGGTAAATATGTTGCTCCGGCTTTCATTATTGCAAGCATTGATAATACATAGTCGATTGTTCTTTCAAGATAAACTGCAACAACATCTTTTTTATTAACGCCATTGTTTGAAAAATAATTTGTCAGTTGATTTATTTTCTTTATAAGATTCGAATATGTCAATTTATTATTCTTTGAACTTAAGGCATAGTTGTCAGGATATTTATTAGCAGCATACTCTATTAAGTTGCAAATGTTAATGTTTTCATTTAATTCATATAACTCCCCTTTTAGTATTGACGCACCGGTGTTCTCATATATTTTAATCGTATCTATGTGCAACTTTGGATTGGTTGAAACTTCTTTTAATATATTTTTAAAGGATTTAATAAGTTGTTTGATTGTGAAATTTTTGAATAAATCAGTATTATATTCAAATTTCCCTTTTAGGATATTATCATTTTCAGTTATTGACAGAACCAAATCAAATTTTGTTGTACTTGTGTCTGTATCCAAAATTTCGAATTCAACTCCGGATAACTCAAGCTTTTCCATCTTTGCATTGTTCAAAACAAACATTGTTTGAAACAATGCTGTATGACTCAAATTTCTTTCTAATTTTAACTTATCTACAATATCTTCAAAAGGAACATCTTGATTTTGATAAGCTTCAAGAGAAGTATTTTTCGTTCTTTGTAATAATTCAATAAACGTAGGATTTCCAGAAAGTTCGGCACGAAAAACAAGTGTGTTGATAAAAAACCCGATCAAACTTTCAATCTCTGCTCTATTTCTATTAGCAATTGGTGTCCCAATGTTAAAATCATCTTGATTCGTATATCGATACAAAATAACTTGAAAGGCCGATATCAAAATCATAAACAAAGTTGTATTCGTTTCTTTTGCCAGTTTGTTCAACTTTTGCAAAATTTCACTTTCTATTTCGAATAATTCGAATGAGCCTTTAAATGTTTGAACAACTGGACGTTTATAATCCGTAATAATATTAAGTACTTCATTACTATCGGCTAATTTATTAACCCAGTAATTTCTTTGTTCTTGGTAAATATTTTTTCTAAATCTTTCTTGTTGCCAAACGGAAAAATCTGCGTATTGAATTGGTAAAGGTTCTAATTTTAATTCTTCTCCCAATTCAAGTGTTTTATAAATCTCTAATAGTTCTTTAACAAAAACAGCAGTTGACCAATTATCCGAAATTATATGGTGCATTGGAATTAACAGAACTTGCTCTTGCTCATTTAACTTAATTAGAGAAACCCTTAATAACGGGAATTCGGTTAAATCGAACGGAGTAGTATTTTCTTGTAAAATTATATCTTTTAATTTATCTGCATCATTTTGTTCACTAGAAATATCGATTTGTTTAATTATAATTTTAACATCATTATGAATAACTTGAAAAACTTCACCATTAACGGCCTTAAAAGATGTTCTTAAAACTTCATGACGTTCAATAATTTTATTAATTGTTGATTCAAGAATAGAGCTATTTAATTTACCTTTAACTTTTACTGCTATGGGAATAATATATAGCGGACTACCGGGTTCGAATTGCTCAAGGAACCAAAGTCTTCTTTGAGCAAAAGAAGCCGGCATAGGATTTTCATCTCTTTTTTGCGGAAGGATTATGTGATCTGTTATTTCAATTCCCTTCTCTTTCAACATTGCTTCAAAGAGTTTCTTTTTTTCTTCAGAAAACTTATGATAGTTTTTAAGCAGTTCTTTCATTGTTATTCTTTATCTAACTTTCTGTCTTTTAATTTATCTAAAATTTCCTCTTCCGATAGATTTTCGAGTTCATTTAATACATTTACTATTTCTTCGGTTTTGTTTTTATCAACTGAGTTTTGTTCAATTAGATTTGCTATACCATTTATTGTCGCATTTTCAAATACTGCAATAAGCGGTATATCAACATTGAAAGTTTTTCTCATTCGCGAAACCAACTGTGTCCCGATTAAGGAATCCCCACCGAGATCAAAAAAATTATCATTTACTCCAATCTTTTCAATACCAAGAAGATTTTTCCATTCATCTAAGATTTCTTTTTCTAAATTAGTTGTTGGCTCAACATATTCGGTCTCCAAGTCGGGTCGTTCATGAAGTTCTTTCTTCTTATTATTAAGATTTTCTTCAACGTTTATTTCATGGTTTTGCAACAACCATTTATCAATACTTTTATATAGATTATCAACTGAAACTATAATTTGATTTGGAGTGTTTTTAGTTAATATTGTATCAAGAACTTTAACACCTTTTTCCGGTGAAATTCCTTTGTTATTTAAATCTCCGAAATTCCATCCGTCCCAATTAACTGTTATCCATTTCGTTTTTGACTTATTTTGTAATTTAACGGCAAATGTATCAATAAAATTATTAATTGCGGAATAGCTTGCAAAACCAAATCCGCCAAGTATTGCAGCAAGTGACGATTGAAGTAATACAAAATCTACGTCTAAGTTTTTTATTGCTTTCTCAAGATTTATTGTTCCTTTTATTTTAGACTCAATTTGCTTTTCTAAATTAGTATATTCAAAATTACTGATTAGATTAACAGCAGCATCGCCAATTAATCCGGCTGCATGAATTATTCCATTAATTTTCCCAAATTGTTTTAACACGTTATCAATAGTTGTATTTAGCTCTTCTTCCTTTGCTACATCACTTTTTTCAACACTAATATTAAATCCATTGTTTTTTAACTCGATTAGCTTTTTAATTCTTGGGAATAAGCTATCTTTTTCATCTATAGATGAGATATAATTTTGCCATTCTTCACTTTTAGGAATATCAAATATATCAATAAGAATAAGATTTGCATTATATTTTCTTGCAAAATGTTCTGCAAAAATAAGCCCTATTCTACCGAGTCCTCCTATTATAATGTATGTCCCGTTCTGTTTAATTATCGTATTATTATTTTTGCTTAGTTTTAATTCTTCAAATGATTGAACCCATCTATAATTATTTCTTAAAGCTACAGCAATTTCCTTTTCTGAATTAAGTATTTCGGTTTTAAGATTTTTATTATAAGAATCAATATCAATGACTTTTGTATTTATATTTTTAATCTCTTGCTGTAATACTTTTATCCCTCCGAGTATTGTTGATTTTTCCGGAGATATTTCTTCGTTTCCTAAAATATCAAATATGTTTGATGTTATAATATCAAGACTAATGTGATTGTCAATATTTAAATTGGAAATAGCTTTCCCGAGATTTATTAAACTGTAAAAACCATTGTTAATGAAATAAGTTAATTCTTCATCGGAAGTATTGTATTCTATATTGCTCCAATTGTGAATGATTTTATCTGGGAATAAATCATTATTTTTAAGTTTATCAAATAGCTTTTCATAATGTTTTTCAGTTTTAGGATTAAGCTCATAAGTTTGATTATCAATTTCTTTAAATTCGCTTCCTTGATAAACTTTTATAATATTACTTTTATTTATATCTAAAATGTTTTGTAACGATTGGTTTTTGATATCAAATAGTAACCAAGTTTTTACATCTTTTCCAAAAGTATTATTTATCGATTTTCGTTTCCAAGATAATTCATAAAACCAATTATTAATGTTTGCAGAATTTCTATAAACATTACTTTTCTTCGTTGATTTAACATTAATCCAATATCTTTTTTTATCAAAAGCATATGTAGGCAAATGAATACGCGGAGGTTGAGTTTTATGAAAATTCTTCCAAATGATATTTACTCCACTCAACCATAACCTTCCTAATGCATTTAGCAATACTTCCTTATCAGGTATTGATTGAAGTGGATTTCTTACAGAGTTTACAACTGTTCTCCCTGTGGAATTATGATTAAGCTTTGCCAAAGATGATAAAGTTGAACCCGGGCCGACTTCAAGGAGAACGGCGTCTTTATCCTTTAATATATTTGAAATATTTTCTGCAAACCTAACGGTATAACGAAGATGATTAGCATAGTAATTCGGACTAACTGCATCTTCATCTGTAATTATATCCCCTGTTACATTGGACATATAAGGAATTGAAGGCGGAGTTAATTGGATATTTTCAACAATGGATTTAAATTCATCCAAAACCGGTTCCATCATTACAGAATGAAATGCATGCGATGTATGTAAAAATGCACTGCTGATTTCTTTTTCATTAATAATATTTTCAAATTTATTAATTTTTTCAGTTTCACCGGAAACAACGCAAAGCTCTGGAGCATTAATAACGGCTAGGTCTAAATCATCGGGAATAATTTCTTTCAACTCACTTTCAGAAAGTGTAACGCTAAGCATACTTCCTTTTTGTAATTTTTGCATCAGCATGCCACGTGTTGCAACAAGTTTAAGAGCTGATTTTAAATCCATTACTCCGGCAATACAAGCAGCAACAAACTCACCAATACTATGCCCAACCATTTTTTGCGGAATAATTCCAAGATCAATAAAATACTTTGCAAGTGAATATTCCATTATAAACAGAGCCGGTTGAGTGTATTCGGTTTGCTTTAGTTTTTCAGATGCTTCTTCGTTAGCATCAATAGGGAAAATAATATTTTTTAAATCAATGTTTTGTTCTTCTTTTATTATATCGAAACACTCATCGACGTATTTTCTAAAAACATCTTCAGCATCGTATAAACCTTTGCACATATTAACATATTGAGAACCTTGTCCACTAAACATAAATACAATGGATGGGTTTTCAATTAAAACTCCATCATTTACAAATAATTTTTTATTTGTTTTCCCAGTAAGATTTACTTTAAGTTCATCAATACTTTGTGCAATGGTAAATTGTCTGTGTTCAAACTCTTTTCTTCCAACTTGCAAAGTAAATGCAAGCGAATCAAAAAATGGTTTTGAATTATTGCTTAAATATTCAATGATTTTTACATTAACATCTTGTAAAGATCTTTTAGTCTTTGCAGAAAACGGAATTATTTGATATTGACTTGTTGTCTCTTCAAATATTCGTTCCGGTGCTTCTTCCAAAACAACGTGGACATTTGTTCCCCCTATTCCAAAAGAACTTACTCCTGCACGCCTTGGAGAACCCTCTGTTTCCCATTTGGATAATCTTGTATTAACATAGAAAGGAGTTTCTGCAAAATTTATTTTAGGATTTTGTTCATTGAAGTTTATACTCGGTGGAATCTTTCCGTGATAAACTGACAGAGCTGCTTTTATTAATCCGGTAATCCCGGCAGCCGTATCAAGATGTCCAACATTTGATTTTACAGATCCGATTGCACAGAATTGTTTTTTTTCCACCTCTTGTTTGAATGCTTGGGTTAAAGCATCTATTTCTATGGGATCACCAAGAGATGTTCCGGTTCCGTGTGCTTCTAAATAACCGATAGAAGACATAGGAACCTCTGCCATTCCGTATGCAGAAGTGATTACTTCGGTTTGTCCGTTTACACCGGGAGCAGTATAACCAACTTTTATTGCACCATCGTTATTGTAAGCCGAACCTTTAATAACTGCATAAATATCATCTTTATCATTAATTGCATCTTCCAGTCTTTTAAGAACAACGATACCAACGCCATTACTTGCAACAGTTCCTCCGGCATCTTTATCAAAAGGGCGACAAACACCATCAGGTGAAAGTATCATTCCTTCTTGATAATGATATCCGTTCTTTTGAGGTAAAGAGATTGTTGAACCGCCGGCAATTGCTACGTCACATTGGAAGTTTAGTAAATTCATACAAGCTATATGTGTTGCAACTAATGAAGTTGAACATGCAGTTTGAACATCAAGACTTGGTCCTTTCAGATTCAATTTATATGAAACACGCGTAGTTAGAAAATCCTTTTCATTTCCGATTGAAAATTGGTAACCTTCTGCTGAAGTAACCAATTCAGGATTTGATTTTAGAAACTGTAAAACATAAGTGTTCATACCAATACCGCCGAAAACCCCTGTTAATTCTTTAATATTATCAGGGCAATAACCGGCATCTTCTAAAGCTTCCCAAGTGCATTCAAGAAATAATCTTTGTTGGGGATCTAAGTTTTCAATTTCTTTAGGATAAAATCCAAATAACTCTGCATCAAATTTATCAACATCGTTAATTATTCCTCTGGCTTTAACATAGTTCGGATCATTTATATATTTTTCCGGAATACCGCTTTTTAACAATTCTTCATCGCTGAAATAAGAGATTAGATTTTTTCCATCACAAAGATTTTTCCAAAGTTCTTTTACATTTTTAGAACCTGGGAATCTACCTCCCATTCCTATTATCGCTATTTCAAAACCTGAGTATTCAGAACTCACTTTGGGTTTCTCCTATCTCTCATTTTTGCTTGTTGTTGCGATAATAAACTTTTACGTTTATCAACTCTATGTTTTACTTCTTTCACTTGTTCTTCAATATTATTTCCATCAGTTAAAAAATTTGCAAATAATTTAATCGTTGGATACTTAAAAAAGTCAACTACTGTCAATTCCTTGTTAAATTTCTCTTTTATTTTAGTTTGAAGTTGAATGACATTTAGGGAATGCCCTCCGAGATCAAAAAAGTTATCATTTGTACTTATATTTTCTATATTTAATACTTCTTCCCATATTTCTACAATCTCTTTCTCAACAAATGATTGTGGTTTTTCAAATATTCTTTTAGTTTCATTGTTTAATTTTATTTTAGCAAGAGCCTTTTTATTTACTTTGCCATTATGAGTTAACGGCATTTTATCAACACGAACAAAAATAGAAGGCATCATGTATTCTGGTAAATGGTCTAATATATGATTTCTCAATAAATTTGTTTCAATGTTGTTATTATTTTTCGAAATATAGTAAGCAACTAATTTTTGTTCATTCTTATGCTTTTTAAGCAATAATTCAGCTTTAATTACTTCAGGGTGATTCTCTAATACAGTTTGTATTTCAGATAGCTCTATTCTAAAACCTCTAAATTTAACCTGGTCATCTATTCTACCTAAAAATTCAATTTCTCCGGTATCTTTTAGTTTAACCAAATCTCCGGTTTTATATAGTCTATCCCCCGGAATTTTACTAAACGGATTAGGAATAAATTTTTCTGCAGTTAATGATGGATCGTTATTATATCCTCTTGCAAGTCCTACACCTGCAACATACAATTCACCTGTTACACATACAGGTACAGGTGTTATATTCTCGTCTAGTATATAAGAAGCAGTACCATTTATGGAATTACCAATAGGCACGTTTTCATCAAAATCGTCATGAGGGATATTATATGTTGTTGCACATACAGTTACTTCTGTTGGTCCGTAAGCATTTACAAATTTTCTTCCGTTAGACCATTTATGTACAATTTCTTTTGTGCATAATTCACCTGCTGATACTAAAGTTTTTAACGGGGATAGTTTATCACTTGGTATAACTGCTAAAAGTGATGGTGGAATTGTTGCTACAGAAATTTTCTTCTCATTTATTTCATTAATTAAAGAAGTTCCAGATAGTAAAACATCTTGTGAAACTAAATGTAATGTAGCTCCATTAACTAGTGATGTAAATATCTCTGAAACAGATGCATCAAAACTTAACGAGGCTAATTGTAAAACATTACTATCTTTTGTAATGTTGAATATTTTAGTTTGATTTTCAATTAAATTACTGAGACCCATATGAGTCAGCATTACACCTTTAGGTTTACCTGTTGATCCTTAAGTATAAATAGAATAAGCTAAATTTAGCATTTCAAGTTTAACATTTGGATTTTCAGCAGAATAATTTTCGATTTTTTCCTTATCTGTATCTAAACATATTAGATTATCTACAATACCATTTAATGTACGGCAATATTTAATGTGTGATATAGCAAACTCAATATTAGCATCTTCCAAAATACTCACTATTCTCTCTTTCGGATAAATTGTATCAATTGGAACATATACATAACCGGCTTTCATAACAGCAAGAATAGAAATGATCATATCGAAAGATCTTTCCACAAAAACACCAATGCGAGTTTCTTTTTTTAATCCTTTAGAAAGCAGATAATTTGCTAATTTATTCGATAGTATATTTAATTCTCCATATGTTAGCTCACTATTCTTATATTGAACTGCTTTTTTATTAGGGAATTGATTAGCAATATTTTCAAAATCTTTATGAACAAACGAATATGTTTTATCTGTTAATAAATTGAGATTTTTTGACAATTCTTCAATATAATTAGTATCTACAAGAAATATTTCAGATATTTTTCTTAATGGATCACTTATAACTTGTCCAATTATTCTTTTATAATGCGAAAGGAACCTTTCAATATACTTCTCATTAAATAAGTCAGTATTATAAGTTATTGTTACTGCAATTCCGTCTTCCGTTTCAGCTGCCAACATTGTTATATCAAATGCTGACTTATTTTCTTTAAGTTCATAAGACTCAATTTGTAAGCCACCTAATTGCATTGTTGAGTTTTCTCTACCAACCGCAAAACCAGATAAACCTTCTTCGGCTAGTACATGAGCCTTTTGATAAACAAACATAACTTGAAATATTGGAGTTCTGCTAGGATCTCTTTCAGGTTGAATTTTTTCTACAATTAGATTAAATGGAAAATCTTGATTTTCAAGGGCAGCAATAATATTATCTTTAACTTTTTTTAATAACTCTATAAATGAATTTGATCTCTCAATTTTTGTTCTTATTGGTAATGGATTTACAAAATAACCTACAATATCTTTTAACTCTCCTAAACTTCTTCCGGTTGTGGGTGTTCCGATAACTATGTCATTTTGATGTGTATATTTATTTAATAATATCCCAAAAATTGTGAATAATGACATATATAAAGTAGCATTATTATTTTTGCTAATGTCTTTTAACTTCTGAACATAGTCAAGTTCAATATTTGTTGTGTAAGTTGCTCCATTAAAAGTCTGGACTGGTTTTCTCGTATTCTGAGTAGGTAAATCCAAAGTTTGAATCTCATTATCCAAATTACTTTGCCAATATTCCAATTGTTTAATGCCTTGCTTACTATCAACGAATTCTTTCTGCCACTTTGTAAAATCTATATAAGAATATTGATTTATAGATAAGGTTAAATCAGTATCATCTTTATATAATTGGCTTATCTCATTCGTAATAGTTGCTTGAGACCAAAAATCTACTGAAATATGATGGGCAGAAATTAAGCAAATATAATCGTCATCCTTAATTTTAAATAAATGCGTTTTAAATACCGGTCCGTTTTCAATATCAAATACTTCATTTGCTAAAAGGTTTATTTTACGATCTAATTCTGTTTCATCTAGTTCAGTACAATCATACAAGGTAAAAGGAGTTTCAATCTTTTCGTGAACTCTTTGAATAGGTTTGTTATCAACAAAATGATAAGTTGTTCTTAACGCATCGTGCCGTTCAACAATTTTAGTAATAATGTTTTGAAATTTATCAACATCTATTTTAGATTTTATTCTAATTGCATAAGTTGGGTTAAAAATACTTGCCGGTGCCATTTGATGTTGGAACCACATTGCATTTTGTCCGTATGAAAGTTCAAAATCCCCCAACCTTTCGGGATTAGATTTCAACTTAACAACTTCATTACCACTGTTTGATAATTGTTCGATAAAAATATTTGTCAAATCATTTATAGATGGACCTTTGATAAGTTCGGAAATTTGAATAGATAATTTGTATTTATTCTCGAAATTATTTTTTAATTCAATTGCCATTATCGAATCAAGACCAAGATGAGTAATAGATTTATTAACATCAATTCTATTCGGATTAAGTTTAAGAACTTTTCCAATTTCGTATTTAAGGTTTTTACTTATTATTTTAGTTTGTTCTTCACTTGAAAGTGTTTTAAGTTCTTCAGAAGTAAAATGTTCATCAATATTATTTTTATTTTCTTCAATTTCGTTTAATTCTTCATTTTCTTTTATAATTACACTATTGAATATCTCATCTGGTGGATTCTTATCAATTTCAATATCTGCAAGGTCTAACAAGAGATTATTATCTTTATCAACTATTTTTAGTCTACTTTTTCCCGTTATTTCATCTTTCTTTATTAAACATCTTACTTCGTTTTTAACTCCGTCAAGATTCATGCTGTTTGATTTTCTTTCAACATAATATCTTTCTTTTTTAAAAGCATAAGTTGGAAGCTGAACTTTGGCTCTTTTATATCCTTTATCAAACCCTTTCCAATCTATCTTAACATTAGAAATATACAACTCGCCCAAACTTTGTAAAATTGTACTCCAATCATTTTGATTTCTTTTTAGTGAGGCAACCCAAAGAATATTAGAGTTTGGAATACATCTTCTTCCCATTCCAATTAAAACAGGATTTGGTCCAGTTTCAATAAAAACATTACATCCAAGTATATTTAATGTTTTTATACCATCTTCAAATCTTACAGCTCTTTTTATATGGGACTTCCAATAATTTGCATCAGGAATTTCATTTTTTTCTAAAGTCTTGCCAGTTACATTAGAGATTATTTGAATCTTCGGTTTTTTAAATTCAATTGTAGAAGCAACTTTTTTAAAATCATCAAGAATCGGGTCCATTAAAGGAGAATGAAATGCGTGCGAAACATTTAATTCCCTAATTTCAATTTTGTCTTTTGCAAATAAATCCAGAGCATTCTTAATAGAATCTGTCTCTCCTGAAATAACAATATTTCCAGGTGCATTTATTCCCGCAATTGCAATTTTATCATCAAAGTTTCGAATTGTATTTGCAACAGTTTTTTCATCGGAAAAGATAACAGCCATCGAACCGTTTTTAGGGAGAGACTGCATTAATTTACCGCGAGCAGCAATTAGTTTCATTCCGTCTTCAAGATTAAAAACTTCCGAAATACAGGCTGCAACATACTCTCCTATACTATGCCCGATTAAGTAATCCGGTTTAATGCCCCAAGTAATCCATAACTTTGCTAGTGAATATTCTATTGCAAAAAGTGCTGGTTGTGTAAATTCTGTTTCATCTATTAGGGTATTTTCACTTTTATCTGAAAAAATTATTTCTTTTAGTGGTTTACTTACATACTTTTCAGCTATATTAAAACATTCATCTAAAGTTTCTTTAAAGACCGGTTGAGTTTCGTAAAGTTCTTTTGACATATTAACATATTGAGAACCTTGTCCGGTAAACAAAAATGCAATTTTATTTGGTTCAAAATTATTCTCAGTTTTTATAATGGAATAATTTTCCTTATTCTCTGTAAAATCAGTTAAGTTATTGATTAACTCTTCATGTGTCTCAAATGGAATTGCAATTTTTTCTGTAAAGGGATATCTTCCACTATTTGCAGTGAAACAAATATCAGGAAACGATATGTTCGAGTTTTCTTTTAAAAATACTTTATATTTATTAGTAATTTCTTTTAATGATGTTTTGTCATAAGCCGACAAACAGAGAATATTTTTAGGTCTTTCAATTTTGGGTTTTTCGTTCTTAGCAACTTCTGCTTCTTCTAAAATTATATGTGCATTTGTCCCACCAAATCCGAAAGAACTTACTCCTGCATATCTTTTCGATTCACTTTCCCATTTGATTGGTTCAACCGGAATTTCGAAAGGTAAATCATCAATAGGAATATGAGGATTGATTTTATTAAAATGCAAATTCGGCGGGATAGTTTTATTTTGAAGTACAAGAATTGCTTTAATTAATCCTGCAATACCGGCAGCTGCTTCTAAATGTCCGATATTACTTTTTGCAGCACCTAAATAGCAAGGATTCGATTTATCACGATTTTGCATCACCATTCCAAGTGCTTGTACCTCTATGGGGTCCCCGAGAATTGTACCGGTTCCGTGAGTTTCAATATAACCTATATCTTCAGGTTTTAGCCTCGCCTTTTTCAAAGCTTCTTTAATTACATTAGCTTGTGAAATACTATTGGGCGCAGTAAGACCGTTTGTTTTTCCATCTTGATTAATAGCAGAACTTTTGATAACTGATAAAATATTATCGTTATCTCTAATCGCATCTGATAATCTTTTAAGAATAACAATCCCAACACCCTCACCTCTAACATAGCCTTCTGCATCAGCATCAAATGTTTTACATTTCCCATCTGGAGACAACATATTTGCTTGATAAAATGTAATGGAAGCATGAGGAGAAAGTAGAAGTCCTACACCTCCGGCAATCGCTATATCAGCTTCTCTATTCCTTAAACTTTGACATGCAAGATGAGTTGAAACTAATGAAGATGAACAAGCAGTATCTACAGAAAGACTTGGCCCTTGAAAATTTAAAAAGTAGGATAGTCTATTTGCTGCAATACTGGAAGCATTACCACTGCCATGATATGCATCAATTACGTTAACATCACCATTTGAATAATCATGTTGAACTAATGAATAATCATTTGTACTAATACCGATAAATACACCAGTTTTACTTCCGGAAATTTCATCTATTCTAATTCCTGCATTTTCAAAAGCTTCCCATGTAACTTCGAGTAAAACTCTTTGTTGGGGGTCCATTTTTAAAGCTTCTCTTGGAGAAATTCCAAAAAATTGAGCATCAAACTTATCAAAATTACTTATAAATCCACCAAAACGGGTTATCATTTTTCCTGGGGTGTTGGGTTTGGGATCGTAGAATTTTTCAATATCCCAGCGCTCTTTTGGAACCTCTGTAATTCCATCTCTTTTATTAAGAAATAAATCCCAATATTCATTTAAGTCTTTAGATTTTGGGAATCTTCCACTCATACCAATTATAGCTATTGGCTCATATTTTTCAGCATTAGCTTTTCTAAGCTTTTGTTGCATCTCCTCAACTGCAACTAATGCCCTCTTTAATGGTGATAATTTTTCTAATCTCTCATTCTTTTTATTCATTATTTTCTCTAAATATCTTCAGAATTATCTGAGCTAAGTTTCTTAAGTAATAATTTTTCCGCTTCCTCATCGCTTAGATCTTCAACATCACTAATAACATCCTCTACTTCATCTTCTGAATTATCCTCATTTATCAAATTCTCATTTTTGGAGCTTTCTGAATAATTAAGAACATCTAATAAAATATGCTTTGATAATGCGTTGATAGTAGGATAATTAAATACCATTGTTGCAGGTAAATTTTTGCCAATTGCAATATCAATTATTTTTTTTATTTCAAGCCCCATTAATGAGTCTATACCCATCTCGCTTAATGGTTTGGAAGAACTAATTTTCTGAGTTCCATCCATACCCAAAACGTTTTTTATTTTCTCGGTTAGAAAATTTCTAATCAAATCTAATCTTTCTTCTTCTTCTGTCTCTTCCAACTTTTTAATTAATTCAGGAATTTTATGCTCTTGTTTCTTTTTATCATTGTTAGAGTTAACGAAATATTCGAATAAAGATAAATTATAAGAATCATCAAATTGCTCATTAAAAAGTTCCCAATCTATTGAAATCGCTCCAGCTTGGATATGATTTTCATCAAATATTTGCTGAAGTAAATAAATACCTTGGGCAGGTGAAATTTTATTAATTCCGGCACCTGTATTTATTTTTTTATCATTATCAGCCGCCATTCCAACTGTACTCCAGGGTCCCCAGTTTATACTTTGGGCCGGTAATCCGTTATTTCTTCTATAAGCAGCAATGAGATCTAAAAAAGAATTAGCTGCAGCATAATTTGATTGACCTGGAGAACCAAACATTGAAGCAACAGATGAAAAATATATCATAAAATCAATTGACATATTTTTTGTTAATAAATGTAAATTCCATGCCCCACTGATTTTTGGTTTGAAAACTTTTTCAAATCTTTCCCAATTTTGTTGAACTAAGATTCCATCATCTAAAAGACCGGCAGCATGAATTATTCCTCGTAAAGGTGGTAAATCAGAGTTACTTCCTAAATAATTATTAAACATTATTTCCATTTGTTAATAATCAGAAACGTCAACAAGCGGTGTTATAACATTTGTCCCAATTTTTCTTAGCTCTTCTATTTTTTGCTTTGCCGTCTCACTTGGGTTATTTCTTCCAACGAGCATTAAATTAGCGGCTCCTTTGTTAACTAACCATTTGGCCACTAATAAACCAAGTGAGCCTCTTCCTCCGGTTATTAAGTAAGTTGCATCTTTAAGTATTTTCTTTTGTGTCTGATTATTTTCAAAATTATCTTTTACATCTTGATTTATAATTATTTTACCAATATGCTTAGCACTTCTCATATATCGAAAAGCAGTAATTGCATCTTTGAGAGGATATATTTCATTTTTTATTGGAGTTAAAACACCGGTTTCAATTTTCTTAACAATTTCTATCAACATTTCTTTAATTAACTGCGGATTATTTTTAGAAATGTCATCAATTGCAATTGTAAAATACTTTATATCATCACGGTATTCTTTCACACTCTCATTATCCCAAATTCCTCTTTTCCCTATTTCCAGGAATCTTCCTTCCGGAGCAAGAATAGATAAGCCTTTATTTATATATTCCCCACTAAATGAGTTAAGGAGTATATCAACACCTTTTCCGTTGGTATATTCCATAATTTGTTCTGCAAAATCAAGAGATCGTGAATCCATAATCAGTTCAACACCTTCTGATTTTAGGACAGAGCGTTTCTCATCATTTCCTGCAGTTCCAAAAACTTTAGCTCCGTACATTTTTGCTATTTGAATTGCTGCAAGACCTACACCACCGGAGGCAGCATGAATTAAAATTGTTTCTCCTTTTTGTACATTTGCAAGTTTATAAAGAGTGTAATATGCTGTAAGATAAACAATCGGAATGGAAGCAGCTTCTTCATAAGTTATGTTTTCAGGTTTATGAACAATTAATTTTTCATCTGTTAGAACATGTGTACTAAAACTGCCACTAGCAATTCCTAATACTTCATCGCCTATCTTAAAATCAACTACATCATCACCGACTGCCGTAATAATACCGGCGCATTCTCCACCCAATAACCCAGGATCTCCAGGGTAAAGATCTAGTGCATTAAGTACGTCTCTAAAATTTAATCCAGTTGCATGTACACGAATCTCAACTTGACCGGATTCAGGTTTAATTCTTTTAAGTGGGACTAGTTTAAGATTATCAAGAATTCCTTTTTGGTGTATCTCTAACCTTTGTGGAAGTGTTTCGTTACTACTTCCATTTTCTTTTATTGCAGTTAAAATACGAGCAACAAGTCTTTCACCGTTTCTATATGCAATTTGTTTTTCATTATTATCATTTTTGATTTCTGCTACTATACTTTCTTTAATAATATCATCATCTGCATTGTCAAAGTCGATTCTTGCAAAATGCAGTTCAGGCAATTCCAAATCAATAACATTTCCAAGACCAATTAATGGAGATAAAGTAAGATTAAGTCCATTTGTATTCTTGTTAATAAATTGCATATATTTTGTAAATATCAATAATTTAGGAGAATTCAAAAAACCCGTTAAAGCAATACCTTGTGTTAAAAGAAGTATCCTATTTATAATCTTTCGTTGTATCTTATTAAATTCATTTAGCGCAGGTTCTTTATTAAATGAGTAGTCTAGAGTAGGTAAATAAATTATAGCTTTTAACGGATTATCCTTATCATTTTGAACAGAACCAAATAATGTTTTTATATCATCAAGACTATCAGGGTTTATTTCAACAGCATTATTTTCGAAAACATTATAGTTTTTACCATTTTTTACTATAATTACTTCACCACCATTTTTACTTATTTCACTTTTACTTTCATTACATAGTTCTGACTCATCTTCAAATATCAGCCATTTACCACTAGCATCAAAAGATGTATTATTCGTCTGTTCAAAATTTTTCTTTATCCAATCAACTTTGTAAATCCAATTATTAACATCACTCATCAGTATTTTTGATAATGCTTCAAAAGTAGTGAATTTATATTGAAGACCGGAAACTTCAACAATAACATCACCTTCTTCATCAAATAATATTAAGTCACTGCGCAAAATCTTATTTTTATCTAATTTTTCCGGTTTAGTTACAAAGCCCCAAACTTTTGATACTCCGGTTTTCAATATTCTAAATTCTTCCATAGCAAAAGGAAGATAAATTCCAATATGCATTGATATTTCTGAATAATTTGATATCATTGCAGCAAAAAGCTGAGTTCCGGCATCAGTTAATGCAGGATGAACTAAATAGTTTTCTATTTCATCTAAATTCTTATCTTCTAATTCAAAAAATCCTAATGCTTCATTTTTCGAATGCCATAGTTCTCTAATTAATCTCATAGATTTTCCATGCTCAAATCCATGTTCCTTCATTGAAGCATAAAAAGATTCTAATTCATTATTTGTAAACTTTGAAGACCTTTCTTTTATATCATCTTTTGAAATATTTATTAATTCGGCTGATTCTTTATTATTATTTGAAATTTTAATTATGCCTGATGCATTAAGTGCCCAATTATTATTGTTGGAACCTGAATTGTTTTTGATACTAAAAATTTGATAATCACTTTTATTATTATCAAGTTCATTAAAAGCAATTTGAATTTTAATTTCCGAATCTTTTGGAAATACAATACCTTCAAGAATTTTTAAGTTTTCTAACCGATAATCATTTTCGCCAAACGCATTAATAGCAGCTACGGAAGCTAATTCTGCATAACCAGTTGCCGGTAAAAGGGACATTCCAAATATTTTATGATCTTTTATTATTGAAAGGCTTTTTTCATTCAAAAGTGTTTCGAATACTATTTTGTCAACAAACGGAGACCTAACTCTATTATGAAGAAGTGGATGTTCAAATTCATTTATTTTAATTGAAGAACTTGAAATACTTTTGTTACCGATGGAAGCATTTTCGAGCCAATATCTTTCTTCTCTAAACGGATAGGTTGGGATATAGAGTAATTTTCTTTTATAATCTTTATCAAAACCTTTCCAATTTATTCCATAACCTTTGTTATATAGCTTTGCTAAACTGCTTAATAATACTTGCCAATCATTTTTTTTACGTTGTAACGATGGTAACCAAAGTGATTCTGAATTCGGTAAACAATTTTGTCCCATTCCAATTAAAATAGGATGGGGTCCAATTTCGAGAAAAATATCTATATCTAATGAATCAAGTGTTTGCATTCCTTTTGTAAATTGAACCGCTTCACGAATATGTTCTTTCCAATATTTAGCATTAAGTAATTGATTTTGTTCTACTAATTTTCCTGTAACATTTGAAACGAACGAAATTTTTACTTTATTATATTTTATCTCACTTGCAATTTTTTCAAACTCATCCAAAATTGGTTCCATTAATGTGGAATGGAATGCATGAGATACTTTTAAAAAAGTAGTTTTTGTGCCGTTTTCTTCAAATTTATTTACAATTTCTTTTACTGCTTTTCTTTCTCCTGAAATTACAGTGTTTGTAGGACCATTTAATCCAGCAATTGAAACTTTATCGTTATAATTTTTTAGAACTTCGGATACTTTTGATTCATCATCAAAAATTACAGCCATTTCACCATCTTGTGGAAGTGATTGCATTAATCTGCCGCGAGCAGCAATTAGTTTAAGTCCATCTTCAAGACTCATTACATCAGCAATAACTGCTGCAACATACTCTCCAACACTATGACCAAGCATATAGTTTGGTTGAATACCCCATGATTGCCACAATTTAGCTAAACTATATTCAATTGCAAAGAGTGCGGGTTGTGTGTAAGCAGTATTGTGCACTTCATCACTTGAATCAGATTTTGGAAAAACAATATCCAAAAGAGAGAGTCCAAGATTGTCTTTTAATATTTTATCACAATTATCAAATTCTTTTTTAAAGGTAGGTTGAGTATTATATAATTCTTTACCCATTTGAATATATTGTGAACCTTGCCCGGTAAATAAAAATGCAACTTTAAGATTTTCATTAATTTTAACTGTGTTTATTTCAGTTTCATCCTTTTCGGATAACTTAATTAGTAATTCTTCAATATTATTAAAAACAAATGTTTTAAAATACTCAAAATGGGTTCTACCTGTATTTGCTGTAAAGCAATAATCAGCTAAATCTATATTTTTATTTGACGATAAATATTTATGGTGTGCTTTCACATATTTATTTAAAGTATCTTCATCTTTTGCAGAAATACTTAAAATATGATAAGGTCTTTCAATTTCATTTTTTCTAAAATCTTTAACTGGTGCTTCTTCTATGATAACATGAGAATTTGTGCCCCCAAATCCAAAAGAACTCACACCGGCAATTCTCTTATTTGCACCTGCTTTCCATTCAGTGTTTTCTGTCGGAAGAGCAAATGGAGTTTTATCAATTGGAATTAACGGATTAATACTCTCGAAATTTAGATTTTTTGGGATAATATTATTATTAAGAGACAATATAATTTTTATTAATCCGGCAATTCCCGAAGCCACTTCTGTATGTCCAATATTTGTTTTTACAGCGCCAAGAATTATATTATCATGAATAATTTCCTTATTAAAAACCTCTGCTAAAGCACTAACTTCAATTGGATCTCCTAATTTTGTACCGGTTCCGTGTGCTTCTATATAATTGACCTGAGAAGGAGAAATATCTGCATCTTTCAATGCTGATTGTATAACATCTACCTGTGCTAATTTGTTTGGGGCTGTAATACCATTGCTTTTACCGTCCTGATTAGTTGCTGTTCCTTTAATAATTGCGAGAATTTCATTTCCATCTTTTTCGGCATCGGATAACCTCTTAAGCAGTACTACACCGCAACCTTCACTGCGGACATAACCATCTGCTTTAGAATCAAATGTTTTACAACGTCCGTCTGAAGCCATCATTTGTGCTTTGGAAAATGATAAATGTACATCAGGAGATAAAATTAAATTTACTCCTGCTGAAATTGCCATATTCGATTCACCGGTTTGTAAACTTTTTACTGCTAAGTGAACTGCTACTAAAGATGACGAACATGCGGTATCTAAAGCTAAACTTGGTCCATTTATATCTAAAAAATAGGAAATTCTATTTGCAGCAATGCATGATGCATTACCTATTCCCGAATAACTACTATTATTTTCATAAGCTCCATAAATGTATTGAGTGTAATCAATATTCCCTATTCCAACAAAGACTCCTGTTTGTGTACCTTTAATTTCACTTGGTAAAATTCCAGAGTTCTCAAATGCTTGCCAAACGACCTCCATTAATAATCTATGTTGTGGATCCATACGGGAAGCTTCTCTTGGTGAAATACCAAAAAATTGGGGGTTAAATCTATCCACATCCTTTAAGAATCCTCCCCAACGAGTAACCATTTTTCCTGGAACTGTATAATCAGGATCAAAAAATTCTTCTATGTCCCACCTATCTTTAGGGATTTCTTCTATGGCACTCTTTCCATTTAACAATAATTCCCAGTATGCATTTATATCATCAGCCTGCGGAAATTCACAACCCATTCCAACTACTGCAATTGGTTCTTTTTCACCTTTTTCAAGCCTAATTATTTTTTTTGCATTTCTTCAACAGCAACTAATGCATGTTTTAAAGGTCACATATTTAAATGACTATTATCCATAGAATTTTCCAAAAAAAATATTATTTATTAATGCCTAATTTTTTTAGCAATAACTCTTTTGCTTCCTCTTCACTTAGTTGATCTACCATAGTGGCGAATGGTTCATTTTTCGTTTTGTCTAATTTCTCTAATGAAACGGAAGTAATATCAGGTGTATTACTTAAATACTCAGATAACTTATTTATTGTCGGATATGTCCACAGAATCGTAGGTTCAAGATTTTTTCCAACAATTTCCTCTAATTCACCAACTAAGAGAACACTTTTAGCTGAATCTAAACCATAATTTACAAATGGAGCATCAATATTGATTTGATTTTTAGTTAGTTTTAATTCACTTGCTAGTTTTTCAACTATAATATTTGAGATTTCAGATTTAGTTAAATTATTTTTAGGATTCTTTTCTATGGACTCACTGTTTGTATTTGGAGGCACTTCTGTTTCTAAGTTTTCCTCAATACACCATTTATAAACAATATCAAGTTTATTTTCCATAAATGCTTTTTTAGTTGCATTTCTCTGAATTTTACCACTTGAAGTTTTAAATATTGTTTTTGGTTGAATTAAAACTATTGAATAAGGTTGAACATTATGTGCTTCCAAAATTGCTTTTTTTATGGATTCGATTACTTCCTTCCAATTTATATTCTTTTTAGCTCTAGCTTCTTTAACAACAATTAATTGTTCTTCATTATTAATATCAACTGAAAATGCAGCAACATTTCCTTGTCTGAGTAAAACGTGAGAGTTTTCAACCGTTGTTTCAATATCCTGAGGATAATGGTTACTACCTCTTATAATTATTAAATCTTTTAACCGCCCAGTAACAAATACTTCTCCGTTAATCATAAAACCTAAGTCACCGGTTCGCAAAAATGGTCCTTCTGCAGTATCTGATGTAAATGCCTGAAAAGTTTCTTTTGAAATTTCAGGTTTCTCCCAATATCCTTTTGCATTACTTTTACTTTGTGACCAAATTTCACCTATTTCCTTATCTTTGCATACTTTTCTAGTATTCGGATTTACTATTTTTACAACTCCATCCCAAATAGATTTGCCTGAACTAACGAAAGGTGTTCCTTTTTCCGATTTATCTTTAATCGGAATGATTTTATTATTCTTTAATTCTTCTTTGTCAATAATTATTTCAACAGGTTCTTGTTCGCTATTAGCTCCTGTTACAATTAAAGTACCTTCTGCTAATCCAAAACATGGATAAAAGGCTTTCTTTTTAAAACCTGAAACTTCAAAAGCTTCTGAGAATTCATTAATGGTTTCAGCTCTAACCGGTTCAGCCCCAGAAAATGCGACTGTCCAATTACTTAAATCAAGATTTTCTCTTTTCTGCTGATTTGTCGCACGTAAGCATAAATCATACGCAAAATTTGGTCCACCGCTAACAACTTTTTTATCCTTAATATCAGAAATTATTTGAAGCCATCTTAAAGGACGTTTAAGAAAGTCAATTGGAGATAAGAGAGTACAATGAAAACCGGCAAAAATAGGTTCTAAAATTCCACCAACTAGACCCATATCATGATAAATTGGAAGCCAAATAACACCTTCATAATCGTCATTCTCCAAGCCGAAACCTTTAAAAATCATGTTTGTATTATGAACTAAGTTTTGGTGAGTTATAATGACGCCTTTTGGTGTACCGGTAGAACCTGAAGTATATTGCAAATAAGCAGTAGTTTCAGGGGTTATTTGGGGATGTTTCCATTTATCTTCATAGTTTCCCTCAGAATTATCTGTAGCCATCCATTTAAGATTAAAAATTCCCTTAAATTCATCAACATATGAATTCAATTCTGGATATTTTCCATCTTGCTGTTGAGTTTTTATTTCGCTGTTTAGTTTTTACTCCCAATTATTTACATCATCAATAATTTCTTTAGTAGATAAAGCCAGTTTAGCTTTAGAATCATTTAAAATAGATTGCAATCTAGGCAATGTTTTCTTTAGACTCGCCGGATCGGGAGGATACACAGGAACAGCTGTAACACCAGCATATAAACAAGCAAAATATCCAATTATATAATCAAACCCCGGAGGATAAAGCAGCAATACTCTTTCACCTTCTAGTTCCATAGCTTGAAGTTTACCTGCAATTCTGCTGATTCTTTTATCTAATTCAGAATAAGTAAGTTTAAGATTTCCATCATTTTTGATAAATGTAAAGGCTTTTTGATCCGGATTATTCTCTGCCCTATTTCTTAAAATATCAACAAAAGTTAAATCGCTTGTCTCTCCGTTAAGGAATACACTATTCTTTTTCACTTAATTAATTTCCATTTCTTGTTTTTGTGAATGACTAACTATTTTATCTACATTAAGGATTATAATAGTCTCTTCGGATAAATTAATTGCTTGCTCGATAAAATTACTCTCTACTGATGTGTTAAAATTATTTGTTTTTTTAACATTTTCATTAAGATTGATTATTTTATCAACACTATTAACTAATAGTCCAAAAATTCCGTTATTAAAATATCCTACAAGAATTTTTGAATTTTCTGATATTGGATTATAATCTATAGAAAAAAAGGAATGTAAATCTATAATCTTGACATTCTTACCCTCAAATTGAAAGAAATATCCATTTTTATCTAAAGTATATTTTTTTGGTAAGTATTTAGACGCAGATAAAATTAACGGCATTTTTAAAATATCGACAGCATATTTTTCGTTTCCAAGCGTAAAAGATATTATATCTTTTATCATTTCGGTCCCTCTATTATTATTAATAATCCCGGAATTTTAGGGCCAAAAAGAGTTTGTTGAAAAGTATATTTTTTTTATTTCCATGCGAAGATAATTAAAATAATTAACTAATGTGTTAATTTATTTTAAATATTTCTTTAAATTATATTTTTCAACTTTACTATAAAGAGTTGGTTTTGAAATCCCTAAAATTTCTATAGCTTTATTTTTATTCCAATTAAAATTATCTAAAACTCTTAAAATATGACGTTTCTCTATTTCATTCAAACTTAAGTGATAATCATTACAATCTTGTATGTTTTCAATGGATTGAAGATGAATATGTTCACATAAAAGGACGTCGCTATTTGTTAAAAATACTGCTTGAACTAAAACATTTTCCAATTCTCTAACATTTCCTGGCCAATCATGACCCTTTAACTTATCCATAACGTCAATTGGTACTTTATTTACTTTTTTATGCAATTCGGCATTAATTTTACGTAAAAAATATGTAACTAAAAGAGGTATATCTTCTTTTCTCTCTCTTAATGGTGGTATTGTAATAGTAAACACTTTCAATCTCTGATATAAGTCTTTCAGAAACTTTCCTTCATCTACCAATTTCTTAATATTGAGTATGCTTGCTGTTAATATTCTAGCATTCATTGGTAAAGAATATTCAGCCCCAAGTTTCGTAAATTCTCTTTCTTGTAAAACTTTTAGTAATTTGGATTGAAAGCTAACGGATAATTCAGATATTTCATCTAAGAAAATTGTACCTTTCCTTGCCAATTCAAACTTACCTTTTTTATTCTCTTTTGCTCCCGGGAATGCACCTTTAACATGTCCAAACAACTCACTTTCTATTGAACTTTCAGGTAAGGCTGAACAATTTATAGCTATGAAAGGTTGTTCTTTAGATATTCCGCTATAATGAATACTTTTTGCTATCAGTTCTTTTCCCGTTCCACTTTCTCCAAGAATTAATACAGAAACTCTATTATCAGAAAGTTGTCTTATATTTTTAAGAATTGAACGCATCGAAGGGGTTTTGCCTATTAGATTATTTTCTAATTTAAATTCTTCTGTATCATTTCTAATATATTCTTTAAGTCTAAGGCTAACTGATTGTATTTCAAGTGCACGAGATATTTTTAATTGCAATTGATTAAAATCCAACGGCTTTTGCAAATAATCAAAAACACCTATTTCTATCGCTTGCAGTGTAGAATTAATATCATAATTGTCTGAAATTAATATTATCTGAATATGGGGATCAAATTTTTTAATGTCACTTAATATTGAAAATCCATCGGAATCGGGTATAGAAAGGTCATAAATTACCACATTGGGGTTATATTTTTCTAATAACTTCAGACCTTTTTCACCGCTTTTAGCAAATGAAATTGAATATCCTAAACCTTTCAAATTTACATTTAATATTTCTGATACTTTGGGATCATTTTCTATTATTAGTATTTTTTTCATTTCCAGTGAAGATTTTTAACAGACTGAGCTATATTTGATAAAATATTTTAACTTTCAGGTTGAAAGGATTAAGATATCTTCTTCTCTTTTGCAAGATAAGGCATTACTTCGTGATTATTTGTGATTTAAATCATTACAGTAAAACAAATTTTTTAACTTTCACTTTTTATAATTAAAGATTTTTTTATTACATATTCTTTGGAGAATATTTACTTTTACATTTGGCTGTTCCTGTATTTTAAATTAAAACATGTTTTAGTTATAAAAACGATTGTTATTATATAGTTAAAGCAAGACCATAGTTTTAATATAAGCTACTTTCTGTAATAAGAATGATTCTGTATTATTGAGTATAGTATTTTTACTGGCGTTAATTTTAGTATTAAAGTTATTAACTATAACTTATTATTTTAACAAATACTAAAGAAATCAGATATAATGAAGAATTTGTTTTTAACTGTTTTTTCTCTTTTATTTATCGCTTTTTTATCTGAAGTTGTTTTAAGGGAATTTTATACTCCATTAAATTCCGGTTGGGGATGGAATGATTCTCCAAGAAGAAGTTTAGCTGATTTTGGGAATGATTTCCCAAACCAAATTGGAGTTAGAGGACAGCAAATTGCCTACAACGAGGATGATTATGTTATTGTTTTATTAGGTGATAGTCAAGTTGAATCAGCAACATGCTCCCCAGTTGTTATGCCGGAAATTTTACTTGAAAAAAGTCTAAATAATTTTTCCGATAGAAATGTAAAAGTTTTTTCAATTGCAGCTTCAGGCTGGGGACAAGATCAACAACTTCTTGCTCTTGAAACTTATTATAAGAAATATAGAGCAGATTTAATATTGATTTGGATTACCCCAAAAAATGATTTTTGGGAAAACGCTTTCCCCGATAGAAGTGTTACTAAAACAGCAGGACATTTAAAGCCTACATTCCGGTTAATTGATAATAAGCTTTCCAATTCTTATTTAACACCTAATACTTATTATAAGAATAGTGTACTATTCCAGCTATTTGTCTCAGCTTGGCAAACTCTGAACGAAGAAACTATTGAACAGTTTGTTTTAGATGAATGGATAAATTATTTACCGTCTCCGCATAGTAACTCTAACGGACTTTTTAGAGAGAACATTACTTATTCTTCAAAAATTGATCTGAATGAATTTTCACAAAACGTTTTTGATTATTCGAAGTACGATGACGTAACAATTTTGACCTACGAAGATTTCAAAAATAGTAGAAGTCATTTTTCTCCATATTTAGTTAAAAAATCTGATAGAGATACCTATCTAATTAATATTTCAAAATATTTATTCAAAAAAATATTTTCTGTAGCTAAAGCAAATGATTCTAAGGTATTAGTATTTTATCCTATTAGAGAAGACTTTGATGATATTTATAAAAATTCTATTAAATATGTTGAAAACTATCAAAATCCCGGATTATTATTTTCTGTAAATTTAGATTACCTATCAATTATTAAAGAAGTTATTCCCGAGAAGTTTTTATTCTATTTCAGCATAAAAGGTGAGAATAACATTTGTGTGGATATAAAAGATAGACATTTCAATTTAAAAGGCAACAAAGAAGTTATACAAAATGTTTCTAACTATATCTTAGAAAATTTCTTTAAAAAGAAAAAGTATTATATAAAATAAGTCAAAGGTCTCAGTTGTTTAAAAGTTTTCTTAAAATTTTGCGATACTAATAATTGTATTTTAATATTACTTGAAAACTTCTTCCAATTCCATCAATTCCGCTTCCGTGCATTCTGTAAGCTTCATCAAATAAATTGTTTATTCCCAAACCTAAAATTATTGGTCCAATTTTATAATTGGAATAAATATTTAATACATTCCAACCTGGGGTTCCGCTGTTATTTATTCTATGGTCATCAATATCACCTGAGGATAAACTACTCTGCTCGAAAGCAAATAAATATTCAATTCTGGTTTCTAAATCTCTATTAACGTTATATAAAAACGATAGAGAACCATTTAATGGCGGTATTCGTCTCATGGGTTCATTTTTTGAAATATTTTCGCCATAAGTGTAAGTTAAATTACTTGTAAAAGTAAAATTTTGTAAGGGTGAATATTTGAGTTCGAATTCAATTCCCTGAATATATGCTTCTCCGATATTTACTTTTTTATAAACTCTTTCTCCGTTATAAAATTCAACACCTTTATATGTTGTTTTTATTCTGCTGATTAAATTTGTTAAATCTGATCTAAACAAAAATAAAGATGAATTTATTTGCTGATTATTAAACTTAAGTCCTACCTCATAATTTATTGATTGCTCGGGTAAAAGATTAATATTAGGCACCTCAATTCCATAATCAAATAAACCAAAACTACTAACATCATTTATATTTGGAATTCTATAAGCAGTATTAACCTTAGAAATAATTTTAATATTTCTGTTTAAATTATACGCAAGAGATACATAACCGGTAACTGCATCAGGATGAATAATAGGTTTTCCAAACTCATTATCATTAATTACAAGTGATGCATAATTATATCTTGCTCCAAATCCTATTTCATATTCTTTAATTATTAAATTGGAAAGTGAAAACAGGGAAAAACTATGAAATTTACTTCCGTCCGCATATAAACCTCTAATATTTGTTCTGCTATTATCAAAAACATTTACAATTGTTGCTCCGCTCTGAACGTAATCATAGTAATATTCAATCCCTGAATTTATTAGCCAATTACTGTTTATTTCGGAAAGGAATAATAAATTTATTCCCCAAGTATCAATTATATCCTTCTCAATAGTTTTAAAGTTAACATTTTCCTTTTTAGTTTTTCTGGATTCAGATGATTTTTGCCAAGACAGAGTAAGTGTAACTTTTTTAACAAATTTATTTGATGAAAACATTTCATTTTTAAGATAAGCTAAATGTCTGATTTGAGGATCAAATTTATAATATTCATAACCTCTCTGATTTACTTGATCAAAACGATCAACATCACTTTGTTGTAGGTATTGATAACTGGAAGTTAACAAAATTTTATCCGTTATCATTCGGAGGTTTTTAAAAGAAAAGGAATATTCATCATAAGACGAAGGAGATTCTAACTCTAAATTTTTACCTGCTACAACATCTCCAAATTTTTTATATGATAATGAAGTGTAATACCCGCTGTTTTTAGTTGAATAATCTAAATATGCATTAGCTGATTGTTCCATCTTATTGGACAAATATTTTAATTGAATTCCTGTGTTCAGTTTATTATTAAGACCTAATTTCGGTGATTTGGTAATTAAATGAACAACTCCTCCAAGAGCATCACTTCCATATTGTACAGAGCCTGATCCTCTTAAAATCTCTATTCTTTCAATGTCATTGATTGATATCGTATTTAGATATTGATTGGGACCATATCGGAAAGTTGAATTATTTAGTCTTATTCCATCAATCATAATAAGTGTTTGGTTACCTGTTAAACCTCTAATAAATGGAGAACCGCCGCCGTGATTAGTTTGTTGCATCCAAATACCAGCTTTCCCAAATAGAGCATTAGCCAAATTTATGGGATTATTAATTTCAATAAAACTTTTTGATACTGTAGAAATTGCATCACGAACAAAATTCATGTTTTCTTGATAACGTGAAGCCGAAATTATTACCTCATTAGTTGAATAAACCGTATCTATCTGTGCACTAAATTTTAATGATGATAATAAAATTATCACTACTGCTGTTTTTATTTTTTCGTTTATATTATTCAATATCCAATATCCTTTTTTAATTGTTCGTCAAAAACTTTGTTTTATTTTATAAAACTATACATTAATTTAATTTTAATGTAATAAAATCGTTTGTTTAACACAAATTATCAAGATAATATCAATATTATTTTTTAATTTAATAAAGATTTTAATTTATATTGAGTCGTTAATAAATCGGAGAATCTATGAACTTTACTTTACCAATGTTATTTGAAGAAAGTGTAAAAAAATTTCCAAATAATGTTTTAATGAGAGAAAAACGAAATGGCAAATATGTAGAAACTACTTACAAAGAAATGCAGCCGCTAATTCACAAATTTGCTGCCGGGTTACTTACACTGGGTTTGCAAAAAGGTGAAAGAGTTGCTTTAATTTCCGAGGGAAGAAATGATTGGGTAATGAGTGAATTAGGTATTGTATTTATTGGGGCTATAAATGTTCCAATTTCTGTTAAAATTGATGAATTAAATGATTTGAAGTTTAGATTAGCACATTCCGGATGTAAATTTGTAATTGTTTCAAAAAGTCAATTAGATAAAATTAGAAAAATAGGAATTGATTTACCTGAATTAGAAAAAGTTATTGTTCTTGATGAAATATCAGATATTAAAAAAAATGAACTAACCAGAAATCAGATTTTAACTCTTGGTGAAAATTATCTGAAAAATAATTCAAAAAAATTTACTGATATTTGGCAATCAGTTTCTAATGATGACTATGCAAATATTTGTTATACTTCAGGTACTACAGCCGATCCTAAAGGAATTATTTTAACCCATAGAAATTATACCGCTAATATTGAGCAGGCAAATGCAGTTATACCGGTTCCTGAATACTTTACCTCTTTGCTGATATTACCATGGGATCATTCTTTTGCTCACACAGTTGGAATATATTTTCTTATGAAAAACGGAGCAAGCATGTCATCTGTAGAAATAGGAAAAACTCCTTTGGAAACCTTAAAGAATATTCCGAAAAACATAAAAGAAACAAAGCCGGTATTTTTATTAAGTGTTCCTGCTCTAGCAAAAAATTTTAGAAAGAACATTGAAAATGGAATAAAAGCAAAAGGGGCAAAAGTAGAAAAGCTGTTTAAAAAGGCACTAAATCTTGCGTATGATTATAACGGTAACGGATTTAATAAAGGCAAAGGATTAAAGAAATTAAAACTACCGTTACT
>JAJRZB010000206.1 GCA_024275455.1 Bacteroidota bacterium
CAACACTACGATGAAAAAATGTCTAAAATATTTTTTGAAGATCTCGGATTGCCGCAGCCCGATTTTTATCTTGGTGTTGGGAGCGGAAGTCATGCGGAACAAACTGCAAATGTGATGATAAAATTTGAAAAAGTATTACTGGAAGAAAAGCCGGATATGATTTTAGTTGTTGGTGATGTAAATTCAACCATAGCTTGCAGTTTAACAGCAGCAAAATTACACATAAAAATTGTACATGTAGAAGCAGGTTTGCGAAGTGGTGATAGAAATATGCCCGAAGAAATTAATAGGGTATTAACCGATGCCATTTCAGATTTATTATTTGTTACCGAAAAAAGTGGAATCGAAAACCTTAAAAAGAAGGTGTAGATAATGGGAAAGTTTTTTTTACCGGAAATGTTATGATTGACAGCCTCGCATATTTTCTGAAAAAATCGGGAGAATCAAATATTCATGAAAAATTAGGTTTAGAAAAAAATAAATATGTACTTGTTACTCTTCATCGCCCAAGTAATGTAGATAAAAAAGAGCAGCTTATTAAGCTTATAGATTTATTAAATGCAATTGCAGAAAAAAGGAAAGTACTTTTCCCAATTCATCCTCGTACAAAAAATAACCTTGCCGAATTTATTCTTTTAGAAGAAATGAATTCAAATATAATTTTAACAGATCCTATTGGTTATTTGGATTTTCTTGCATTAACAAGCAATGCAGAACTGATTTTAACTGATAGTGGTGGAATTCAAGAAGAATCTACCTATCTCGGGATTCAATGTATTACACTAAGAACTTCTACTGAAAGACCAATAACAGTTGAAGTTGGAACCAATCAACTTTTAGGCACTGATTTAGACAAAGCAAAAATTGCTGCTTTAGATGTGCTTAACGGGAAAATTAAGAGTGGTGAAATCCCTCCACTCTGGGATGGTAAAGCGGCAGAAAGAATTGTTTCTAACTTAAATACTTTTTTACTGGCATAAATATTGTTTAAGAGTGATAGAAGAGAATTTATTTAGAGAATAATGGTTAATCTTCTTGTTAAATCAGTAAATCTGTTTCAAAATCAGACATTGTTTTTATAAAATGAAAGAAGCTTTAGTATTATTAAAATGATAGTCATCACAAAATAATACATGTTGTGCTATTATTTTGGGGTATAAATTTATTGTATTAAAAACTTTAAATATTTTACTCGATAGTAAAGTGGTTAAATTTTATAAAGGTTCAAAACTATGATTAAAAATACAAATAATCTATTGGCAAAAATATATATACTAATATTTTTTATTACCCTAACTTTTCAAAGTATTTTTGCTCAAATTGCTGAAAATGATAGTATAGCAAATTTAAAACAGGGTGGTGTGTGTTTTAGGTACGATGACAACTCATCGTTTTCTATCTATAGAAAAATGGCTGATATTTTTGATAAATATGACGCTAAATTTTCTTTATCTATTAACTATGGTGATTTTTGGACAGAAGATTATGCTGATAGTATTAGAGCTTTGCAGCAGATGGGTCATGAAATAATGGACCACACGCCAAATCATAGAACTAATTACATTAAAACTTCGTTTCCCATATCGGACTATTTACTATCTGATAATGTTAGCACCATTCCAGGCATTGACCACATTAATGGGAATAAACTTTGCTTAGAATTTGAAAAAGTATATCTAAATAATGTACAAGGTTCAGGAGAATCTGTTGTAGATAAAAATATTATTGTTGGTGATTTTAGCGGTTTAACTGAAGATGATGCTTATTTGTATTTTACAAAGATTTCAAAACTTGTGCTTATTAGTAAAAGAGTTGCTTCTGATACATTGGTTATTACAGATGTTTGGGAAGATGAAATTGATCTTGGTCAGCATTCAAATATGTCATATTTCTATTATAACAGATTTAATGTTCGTTTAACAACAGATGCAATAAGAGTTTTGGCAAAAGAGAGTTTGAAACTTGCCGAGAAGTACAATTTGGAGCGACCAAGAGTTTGGATTCAACCGGGAGGAACATTTCCTCAATTAACCAAGGAAGAATTAAAAGAAGCGTTAGGAGATAGTCTAGGTTATTATGCGGCAGCAGCCACCCAAAAAGGTAAACAAGTTTATAACGAATATGATCCGGAAGATGATGAAAGGTTTGAAATGCAATGGGGTGATTTTTTTGAAGATTATTGGACTTTGGATGAAGTAAAAAGTACAATTGCCGATAGAATAGCTAAACACTATTTACAGATAGGTCACACACATTTTTTTGCTTTACCTGATGGTGAGGAAGCTTATCTAGCTAAAGTTGATAGTTTATTAGCATGGCTTACCGAGAATAATATTCCGATTAGAACTTATTCCGAATGGGCAGATATTTTATATAATAAAGAAAATGATCCGTATATTAATATGTTTCCCTCTTTAGATGTTGATTTAGACAAAAATATCTCTGAACTTGATATTAACGGAGTACCTGACGGATATGTGCATCGATATTGGGCAGGACAAGGGCAATGGGTAGTTGATACAGTTGTGGCTGGTAAGAACCAGTATTGCTATACTATTAGTGGTGCTTCAAGAATATGTAGAGTCGATTTTTTAGCCGGATTAGAAAAGGGTAAGAATGATTTTAAAATAAAAACTAAAGGTGAACTTGGAGATTCTATAGAGGTGATTTTTACTTATGGTAAAGATTCTCAAATTCCCGATGCCGTTTTTAAATTTCCTGCCGATACAAAAGAATGGAAAGAATATTCTTTGGAAGAATCTACTAACGGAAATACCGAATTGATTATCCCTGAAACAGAAACTTTTGTTTCAGTAGATATTCTATGTACCGATTATGTTTCGGGAGAAGTAAAAATTAAAGATATGTTTTTAGCAAAAAGCAGGGTTACTTCTGTAAAAGAACCAAATGATATTCTTCCAAATAAATTTTCACTATTGCAGAATTATCCAAATCCTTTTAATCCAAGTACTGTTATAAAGTATTCTATTCCTGCAGATGAAAATATTCGTCCAGTACAATTAAAAGTTTATGATGTTTTAGGAAATGAAGTGGCTACTTTGGTTAATAAAGAACAAGCTCCCGGGTCTTATGAAGTTACTTTTAACGGTACCAACATTGCAAGCGGAGTATATTTTTATGCATTAAAATCAAATAGTTTTTTCCAGATAAAAAAAATGATTCTGTTAAAATAGTATTAACACAGTAATATCAATGATAGTTAAAGACTTTCTCTGAAAGTAAATAACAATAGTAATTTTTTTTCCTCTTTTTTTAATGATATACATCACATATATTATTTTAATCTCTAATATATTTTAATCTAATAATCTAGAAAATATATTATTTTTATATCTGTCTCAAACAAAACTTTATGAAGTTTATAATCAAAATAATTGCAATCTGCATAATTATTAATAGTAGCGATTTATTAGGTCAAAGTAAAAGCAGTTTTAATATTCAGAATATTGCTACGGAAAATTCACTAATCTCTAAAACTGCCGGAATTTGTTTTAGAACTGATGATAACACAAAAATTAAAGATTTATTTACTTTTGCAGATATATTTAATTCGTACAATAACGCAGGGCGAAATTACCGCTTTAGTTTAGCACTCAATTTGGCAGCTTTTGAGTTTGATTCACAAGATTATATAGACAGTATTAAAATCTTACAATCGATGGGCCATGAAATAATGGACCATACACCAAATCATCGCACAAATTTTTTCATTAGTAAGTTTGACAGTTTAGATTATGTTGATGTCGGTACTTCCAAACCAATTGCCGGGGTTGACCATATTATTAAAATAAGTGATAGTACCCATAAAGTTTGTTTAAAATATAATGACGTGCAAACAACAGACGGTATTTATATTGGGAAAAGTACAATTAGTGGAGATACACTAAAGGGGGATTTTACATCGTTTGATCATTTTACAGAACCGTACGTATATTTGGAACAATTGGACACATTACTTTTTATTTCTAACTTTAATAGTGCTAGAACCGAAGCTTACTTGTTAGATGTTTGGGAAGATTCTGTTGATTTTGCAGCAACATCAAACATAGATTTTTACAAACTTGATAGATCAAAAAGATTATCAATTGATGCCATAAAAGTATTAGCAAACGAAACAAAAAAATTAGTTTCTCTTTATGGGTTTCAACCTTTTGTAACTTGGATACAACCGGGAGGCAGACATCCTATTTTTAATAAAGAGGAATTAAAAGCAGCTCTCGGAGGGTCATTAAATTATGTCGCCGGTGCATCAAGTTTTGGGGAATCTTATAAGGTTTATAATGAGTACGATCCAAATGATGATGCAAAATTTGGCGTTCAGTGGGGAGATTTTTTTGAAGATCACCAAGATCAAACAGTAGAAATATTAAAAACGAAAATATCAGATAATATCGCTAAACACAAAATACAAGTCGGGCATAATCATTTTTATACTCTTACCGGTGATGCTCCGTATGTAACCATGCCGGAATATTTTAGTAAAGTAGATAGTTTATTAGCTTGGTGCGATTCGAACAATATTGATGTGAATACCTATTCTCAGTGGACAGATAGCTTATATAATAGAACACCAGACCCGTATGAAAATATTATACCTCCGCTAAATGTTAATTTGGATCATTTTACTGACGCACTAAATCCGAATGGCGTACCGGATGGTTATTTAAAACGATTTGACTCTTCGCATGGTGAATTAGTAACTGATTCCGATGCTCCAAGTGAAGGTAATTTATGTTTTTCAACTAATAGCTGGTTCTCAAGATTATTTAAAATAGATAACTTAGGTGGTATTGAAAAGGGTGAAAATGAATTTGAGATTTGGACAAAAGGGAATAATCAGAATAATAGTATTGAGGTAATATTTAGTTTTCCAAATACAAATCAGCCGAATATAATTTTTGAATTCCCGGCAACATCTATGCAGTGGACAAAATATAATCTAAGTCAATCTCTAACAAGTAATAAAACTTTAATTATACCCGATTCAATTTCAATTATTTCCATAGAAGTTAAAACAAAAAATAACTTTAACGGTCCAATTAAAGTGAGTGGAATGTACTTAGCAAAGAAAAAACCAACTATAGTTGCTAATCTTAAGGTGATACTTCAAGGTGCTTACAATGATACAACTAATATTATGGAAACTGATTCGGATTTTCAAAACTCTATTCCTTTAACTCAGCCGTTTAATCAAGCTCCCTGGAATTATAATGGAGAAGAATCTGTACAAAGTATTCCGCAAGATGTTATTGACTGGGTCTTAGTTGAGTTACGCAGTGATATCGACTCAAATTCAGTAATTATTAAAAAAGCGGGATTTGTTAAAAAAGACGGTACGGTTATTAATACCGATGGGACAAATATAAGTTTTAAAATTGCTGAAGGTAGTTACTACATTGTTATTTATCACAGAAACCATTTATCAGTTATGAGTGCAACTAAAGTAGAGTTTAACTAGAATAGTATTTTACTTTTTGAGAAAGGGGAAAAGCCTTTCCAACTGTTCTCTTCTAAGATAATTCTTAAATTCTTCTGAAACTTTTATAGTATTTGGGCCAATCCAAGCCCAAAGAAAACCGAATAAATGAAGAGTCCCGGCAATAATATAGGGGCGTTCTTTAAACCTGTAGAATGATTTTAGAATTTGAAACAAGGGATGATACCCAATTGAATGTGCAAGCATTCCTTCTCTAAATTTTATTTCAACGATACCCCATCTTCCGGTTCCGGAAAGGCGTAAATTAGTTACTGGCAAATAATCGAATGATCTAACTTCCCAGCCTTTCATCCTCGCAGTTACTTCTGTGATAATATCTTCTCCGCCATTTTCAAGAGGCACAAAACCGCCAATATCTTTAAAACATTCTTTTCTAAAAAATTGAACAGCTCCTCTTACACTATTGCTGCTTAGAACAACTTTAATTTTTTTGCCTTTATAATTTTCGTAAAAAATACCTCCTGCCATACCTAGTTTAGAATTATTTGCAAATTCTGTTAATATTGATTCATAATAATTTCTATCAAATTTTGTATCGGCATCTAATATCCCAATAAAGTCATATTCAAAATTACTTTCGACAATATGAGTAATGGCTAAATTAATTGCATAAACTTTTGAAGCAAAGTTCCTGCTTTCTGTTTTATCATTACGAATGTAAATTATAAAATCATTTTTTTTAGCATATTTTATTATAATTTCATCAGTATTATCTGTTGAACCATCACTTACAATACACCATTTATAAGGTTGTACAGTTTGGGAAATTACAGATTTAATTGTTTCTTCAATATATTCTCCCTCATCTTTGGCCGGAGTAATTAATATATATTTATTTTTTATCAATGATATTCCTTTTGATTATCTCACTTTCACTTTTTCAGTTATCCATAAATTACCGACAATTATCCAAGCAATCCAAAAAAATGTATCGGATGCTAGACTATAACCGGTAAGAGCTGATTAAATAAAGTTTGTAATTAATAACATAATTATTGTAATTATTGAATATGCTTTTATTGTACTAAATGGAGCGGTAAATCCGAGCCATAATGGAAATAAAACAGAAATCAGCCAAACAATAAAACCTATTATTCCCACTCCGGTTATTATTGAAAGATATCCGTTATGCAAGGATTGTCGAACATTTTTTTCAATAAAACTTCCCTCGAGATCCAATTTTTGCTCATTTTGAAAAACTTTACCCTCAACACCGTAACCATATCCTAAAAAAGGTTTTTCTTTAATAAAAATAAAAGCACTTTTCCAAATGTCTTCTCTTGAGCTGAGATCAGTTAATTGTGACTTTTCTTTTCTGCTAAAACTGCTTGGCATAACATTTATCAAAATTATAAACGAAACAATCATAAATGTCGAAGTAAAAAATAATTTTATCCAACTTTTTTCAAAAATCAGCCATATAATAAAACCGATTGAAGCGGATATTATTGTAGTTCTTGAACCCGAAAGAATATGTAAAAATATATTAAGCAGAATAATAAGAATTACCCAAAAACGCTTGGAAGTTTTTATATTATAAAATTTCCATATAAAAATCGGATAAAGCAACATACAAAAAGCGCCAAAATTATTCGGATGTTCAAAAAAACCAATCATTCTGGTTGCCTTCCACCACCAAACACGAGAAGGAATAAAAATTAAACTTAAAAGTGAGACAAAAACTAAAATTGTTCCAAGAATAAATAATGTGTTTAATGCTTTATTTAATGACCCTTCTACTCTAAGCCATGTATAGAAACCTAGTAAAAAACCGAATACACTAAATAGTAAAGTCGCACGTATTAAAGTAAATTTCTGATCAATTGAATAAAAAGATGATCCAAACGATATTAGGATAAAAATTCCAAGTAAAAAAAGTTGCGTAGGAATATTACCCTTGAGTTTTTTGAAGTTTCTGAAGTAATTGAAAAGACCAATGGTTCCCAGCATAAGTAATAATGCAGCTCTTAAATATCCGCCTGTTCCGGTTGTGGCTTCATCGGTAACAATATCAGCAATTTCCGGCATATTATCATAAAAAATAGTTGAAACCAAGGGTGAAAGAGCAAACAAAAACAGAGCCACCTCAAATTTTTTAAAACTGGCGTAAACTATAAAAGTTACAACAGAAACAACTACTGCCGATGATAATAATATGTATAGATCAAATTTCAGATTTCTACCTTAGCTTGATTATTTTCCAAAAACTTGAAAGGGAATTATTGATAAAGTTCTTTTCTTCATCACAAAAAAAACTGCTTTTGTAAAAAACACTTATTGAAATAATAAATACAATTAAAGAATAAATCAAAAAACTTAAGTTATCATAAGAGCTTAAATTATACATGACAATAAATAGAGAAATTCCTAATACGAAAACCGAAAGTATCCTTTTATATTCGATTTTAATCGGAAATTCTTTATTTCCGAAATAAAACAAACTTATTCCGGTTACTATTAAAAAGAAATTTACACCGATAATTGTACCATATATTCCAAAAGCTTGCGTGCAGAAATACGAAATAATTATACTGACAACAGTAATACTAAACGATGTTATACCGGTAGTTTTTGTTTTATTGTTCAAATGAATCATAGCTTGACCGATATAATTAAAGGCGGTAAACAAAAATGCCGGTAACAATAAATAAATCAGCGGATATGAATTAAGATATTCAGGACTGCCGATAAAATGTATTAAATATTTGAATATAAATAAAATTATCACACTTACAATTAAGTAAGCTAATGTTATATAGGTTACTGTTTTGGATAGAATCGATTTTAGTTTAGGATTATGTTTATTATTAAAAACATAAGGTTCAAAAGCTAATTGAAAAGGTGCAATAAGTATCATTACACTAATACTCGCAACTTTATAAGCAATAGATAAAAGTGCAACTTCTTCAAGATTTCTAAAAATCCCAAGAAAATAATTTCCCGAAGTATTTATTAAAATAACTCCTGAGGCAACAAAGATTAACGGGTATCCAAACTTAAACAACATTTTAACAGTGCCAATGTTAATTTTAAAGCCTTCTTTAAAAGCTATCCATAAAAGAATTAATAGCCACACAACTCCAAAAGAAATTATCTGAGCAATTAAAACTCCGGTAATCCCTAAATTTTCAACTACCAATGTAAACCAAGTAATAATGAATAATATAATTGATGTTACAAGACTGATAATTAGGTAAGAACCGCCAAGATTTTTAACTCTAAAGTATGAAAGTATATTTAAGCTTAATGTTTTTGCAACACCGGCACAAATAGTTAAAATTATTATGTAATCGATTACTTTTGTATTGAATATTTTTGCGATGTAGGAATCGGGTATTAACGAAGCAACAATTATTAAAATTATTCCTGAAATAATATTTAATGAAATTGAACTTCCGATTAATTCGCTTAATCTATTTTTACCTGAAAACTCTGAGAAGAAACGCATAAATGCAGATCTCATTCCAACATCATTTATAGTTATAATAATTTCCGAGGTGAATAAAAGAGTGGCTAAAAGTCCATATTCTTCTTGAGTTAAATAGTGGGTATATAAAGGTATTAAAAGGAATGTTGTTAATCTTATTACAATAATTCCGATTGCATAAAACAACGTATTTTTACCAAAGGACATTAAATTCATAATAAAATTATATTTTTTAATCTAAATTTAATCTTAATGCCCACAAAATAAGATAAATAGTTAACAAATTATTTTAAAATAAATAAATTTGATTGATTTTCATTTTCAGGATTAGTTTTTGTTTTACTACTTGTTTTTCCTGAAAAGGCGTGCAACATCCAACCATAGTTATATGATGAACTTTCTTTAATAACTTCTATTTTTTCGCTTGCAGTTGATGAATTAATTCCTAAAAGGTTAATAGTTAAATCTAGTTTTCTTCTGGAAACCTTTGGGGAAACCGCATCCCAAATAATATTTTTATCGGTATTGATTAGGTTATAGTTGTTACTATTATTTAAAAACCAGTTTATTCCTTTATCTATAGAAGAATTAAAACTTTTGCCGGAAGCTTTTTGAATGGAAGATAAAGCTATAGGAGCTAAAGCAATCTGATTTACAGAAAAGGTGGGAAATCTGTTTACAACTTTACTGTTTTTCGAATTATAATGCCATATCCATTCACCATTATCTCCCTGAAGTTCACAAATTTTTTCTGCACATTCTTGTGCAACTAAAAGTGCTTCTTCATTATGAATTTGTCTGGAAAAAAGAGAAAAAGCATAAATTGTATAAATTTGATCTGCAAAACTTGCAATTTCGCCTCTTATTTTTCCTTTTAAAGTTTTATTGCCGGAATGAGAAAATAATCCGTTCCCATTATAATTGCTGCGGATTATATTGTATACTTTTTCCGGAAGATTCCCTATTGAACTTTTAAATTTATCATTAAACGTAGAAGCCATTAATAACCCGGTAAGCAGCCAAGATAATTCCATTGTTAATTCTATTTTGGCGTCGTTATACGAATCTAAAATTTTGTTGAAATTAACTTTTGTTAATAATTTTGTTATATCTTCGGGTGCAAGTAAAGAAGCAGCCCACAACAACAAGCCTAAATCTCCAACTCCAGAATATTTATCAGCTTTGTTTAACTGATTTAATAAAATATCTTTTAACCCAAATTTAAATTGCAAATTATAATTTTTTGCTTTGGATAACCAAATTAAGTTAATTAGGGTGTATCGTATACTGGTTTTACCCATTAGATAAGTGTTATTATCACTTAATCTAATTTTTTGAGCAAATTCCTTTTTCTCAGGTATATACATATTTTCCAGAGCAAAAAGTGAAGTTTGAACTAAATTCTCTAAAAATTTATCGTGTTTTATATTTTTTGTTTGAGGATAATTCAGCATTTTTTTGTTTGGTTTTTTCGTTATTAAATTCATTACCGGTAATTTCGGCAATGAAATCTTCAAGATTATTAATTATTGATTGCAGGGTAAAAGATTTTAAATTTTCTCTTCTGGAAACTTGAATTCTTTTTTCAAGTTTAATTTTTGTTTTTAAGTCTTCTAAACTTTTTATTAAAACTAATCTGCCGGTTTTCTCTAAATGCTTGTCAACGTCACCAATAGCACCTCTAAAAATACTGTAAACCGGAACACCTAATGCAGCAGCTTCTCTATTCATAGTTCCGCCTCCGCTAATAACTAAATCAGCAAACCACATAAGATTTAACCCGTCAACAACCGTTGATGGAATAAAAATAGATTTATTCTTTATAGCAGTTTCAAATTTCTTTTGAATGAACAGTTTTTGTTTATCATCTCTGGGAAGAATTATTGTTTGTACAGATTTATTAGCAATTAAGAAATCCATAGCATCTTCAAAAAGTTTTTCGCTTTTCGGACTCTGATAATGTGCTTCATAAGCCGGAGGTCTTAAAACAATGATTATTTTATCATTATCAAATTTTGCCTCTGTAAGTATTGATCGATCGGGTGTAAAACTTGGTACATAAACATCTTCTTTTATACCCGGATAATGAATAACTTTGCTACCCATACTTTCAAGTTTTTCTTTCGAAATTACTTTAGGCAAAAAAACCAAATCGGGTTTAACAAAGGGTATTGTTTGAATAAACTCATAATCAAGAAACATAACAATAGGAATTCTAAATAAAAACGCAGCAATCATTTGTGATCTAGAACCATGGGATAAAGCTACAACTGGTCTTGATTTAAAAACAAAAGGTAATAATTGTAAAGAACGATAAATCAATCCTGCAATTTTACGTAATTTGTTTTTTCCATGATGTTTCCCAATTACTTTAAAATCCATTCCGACTAATTGGGCTAGATGAACAGTTTGAGAATAATTTCTTGCAGATAAACAAATCTTATAGCCCTTATTCTGTAGTTCCTTAATAATTGGAGCGAAGAAAGGGACATGATGAGAATTATCCAAATCTATCCAAATTGTAATATTAGAGTATTTATTGAATGAGAATATTTTAGTCATTATATCAATTCTGTTTTAATTACAATTAGTTTATAGTAAAATTATTTGTATCTTTTTTAGTCCATTTATATAAAACAACACTATCGTTTTCGTAAATTTTCTTTACATCACCGGTTGAAATTGAATCTTCAGGTGCATATTTATTTAAATGCAGACCCGGCAAATTTAGTTTTTATAATAAAATTTTATATGACACTTTCTTCGATTCGGCAATGATTAAATTATTTTTATCGGTTTGAATTAAACTTTTGTTATCCGGGCATGGCTTATTAAAGTAATATTTGTTAATAGAATCAAGATTGCTTCCATCCCTGCCTTTTAGAATATTAACTCCCACACTCCAAGGTCCAATTAGCGAAATATTATTGTATCCATTGTTTTTTAACCAAACACCGGCTTCTTCTCTTGAAAATCCAACTGTATAATGAGGTAAAACCCAAATTGTAAAGCCGAAAAGCAGCATTGCAGTAAGAGATGCCCCTAATATTACCTTACTTGGTTTAATATCTGCAATATACAAACCTAAAGGAAATGCAAGTGCCCAAAAAACCGGAAGTTGAAAACTACCAAGTTCTATAAAAAAAGTTGACCCGGCAAATATTAATAATAATTGAGGTGCAGTTGCATACAATAATGTAAGAAGTTTATCTTTTTGAGTTGTTAAAGAATATTTAAATCCTTTGAATAAATAAATAATAAAGAAATTAAAATTAAAAATAACAAATGCAATAAGTGCAACACTTCTGTAAGCTATACCTCTACCCGATGGAGCTTATGAAGGCGGATTTAACAAGTCTAAAAGGTTAGAACCGATTGAAAAATAAATAAGCAGATAAACAATTAACGATGTTAAGCCAATCCAAAATGCCTTTAACAAAGTTTCTTTGTCTTTACTTTTTAATAAAATTAGACTAAAAGATAATCCAGAAAGTGGAGATATTAAACATGCATATAAAAAGAAAAAACCTGACCAAATCCACTTTTCCGATAAAAAGCTGTAGAAAAATAAAAGTATAAACAAAAACTGTAGGGCATAAACTTCACCAATAATTGATTCTTCCCAAAAACTGGGAATTAACCCAACTATTAAAGCTATAATAAGTGATTGTTTTGTAGTAAGGTTTAGTTTTTTCCATATCAAAAATGTTAAGACAACAGTTAAAGCTCCGCTAATAGCAGAGATAAAACCGGATAGCCAAATTGTTTGTGTAATACTGCCTGGGAAAATATGATACGCAACCCAAAGTATTAAAGTATGCCCTAAATGATAATTGGGCATCGGGTTGCAAGATAAATAAGTGCTGGAATTTAAATATGCGATATCAAAAATAGGGCTTTCTGCCATTGATCTTAACGCAAATACAAGTACATCGGGTTTAGAAGTGTAAAGGGGTATTTGTATTGCATAAAAAATTAAAAATGATACAAACAATACTAACGATATTTTCCAATTTTTATCTAATGACATAATTATAGTGCAGCATATCCGTATTGATATTTATAATTCTTTTTATCAATTTCACAATCGTTAACTAAAACTCCTAAAAAGTTAATATCTGTTGTTTTTAATTCACTAACAGCCCAATTAATACTTTCTTTAATTGTTTGTCCTGCTCTAATTACTAAAACTGTATTTTTAACAATTCTTGCCAGAGAAATTGCATCTGATAATCTTGAAATAGGTGGTGTATCTATAACTACCAAATCATAATAATCTAAATTAGATAGCATGGTTTGCATTCTTTCCGATGCAAGAATTTCACCCGAAATATTAGAAAAATCACCGGTTGGAATAATATCCAAATTAATCAAAAGTGTCGGGTCACTTTTTAATTTAACCGGTTTATAAAAAGTTGGAGTATTCGTTTCTTCGGTTAAATAGTCAATTAAACCCGATGTGAACGGCGGTAAGCCGAATTGTTGAGCAATACCGGGTTTCTTTATATCACAATCAATTAACAAAACTTTTTTATTGGATTTTGCAGCAGTAATTGCAAGGTTGGCTGCTGCCGAAGTTTTACCTTCATTTTCTTCACAACTTGTAATCATTACAATTTGCGGTTTACCCAAAGCCTTAGACACAATCTTTGTCTCAAATCTTCTGTAAGCTTCTTTATACTTAAAATTTTCATCCATTAAAGTAACAAAATTATCAGTAGTTTTAGGAGATTTTTCAATATTATTGATAATATTTTTAGTGTAAGGAGGAACAACACTTAAAATAGGATAGTTGAAATTTTTCTCAATATCATAAATATCATTAATTTTCTTTGCATTCATATCAGTTATAAATGCCGTAATTATTCCGAATAATAATCCGACAAATAAAGCAGCCAGAAAGTTTAATTTCTTATTAGGAAGTACAGGTTTATTAGGTTCAACCGCAGAATCTATAACAATAATATCTTGAAGTCTTGATAATTCTGCTACTCTCATTTCTTCTCTTTTATCTAACAGAACGTTATAGATTTTTTCGAAACCCTCTTTTTTTCTAATCAGTTCCGCTAATTTTGCTTCTTGAGCCGGTAACTTTTTAAGTTGGGATTTATATTTTGCTATAAGTCTGTTAATATCTCTTTGTTTTTGCTTCAATGAGTTGGAAATAATTCCAATAGCAGTTAATGTATTTTTATTATATTTTCTTAAATCATCTCTTATTTTCTCTATTTTTTCGCTTAATATTTGTACATCCGGATGATATTCTGTTCTTTTTTGAAGTAATTCCAATCGGGCTAATTCTAATTTTGCCAATTCACTTAAAGAACTGGAAAATGGAGAATTAAAAGATTGATACTGTTCAGGAGTAAGGTATGTTTGATCAACATATCCCTTTTTGTCCATTTCTTTTTTTATGCCGGCTAATTTATTTGAGTAAATTCCAAGCTCCAAATCATTTTTTAATTTTTCTGATTCCAGTTCACTTAAAAAATCAATTATTTTTTTTGAATGCTCATCCATTTGGGCAATGTTTTCTCTTGATTTAAATTTACTCAAACTATCTTCGGCTTCAGCTAAACTTTTAGAAACTTCCTGTAAACGTTCGTCAATAAAATTAAACGAATATCTGATATTTTCTTTGTTCTGTTTAAATCTGATGGATTTAAACTTTTCTACAAATGTATTTACAATTCTTTTAGTTAAATAGGGATAATTTGAATTTGCCGAAACTTCAAAAATATTTGTTTTGATCTTTTTCTCAACAAATAATTGATTCGAAATACTTTTGTAAACTTCATCATATTTTTGAACTTCGAAGTGAATTTCTCCGCTGTCGATACTATCAGGCCAATTGAAATCTAAAATAAAATTATTATCATCAGTTAGCTCTTCTTTTGAATTAAAATTGCGGTTAATTGATTTATCAAGATTTTTTAAGTTAAATCTGTTTTTATTAAGTTGCGAAATAACAAATTTATCTTCAATATTTTTTAAACCAACGAAAATTTTATTTATTTGAGGTAATTTATTAGATAATTCACCTTTTTGAATTTTATTTTGATATTCTGCTATTGGTAGATTTATTGTTGTAACAGTACCATCTTGTTCAATAATCTCAGTAATATTTATATTTAGGGAAAGTTCTTCAATAACACTGTTTATTACACTTCGAGACTGAATTAATTGCATTTCAGTTTCAACTTCGTCTTGACTAAGCAGACCGAGTAAATTTTGTATTTTATCTTGAGGATTTTGATTCTCGAACAGTACTTCTTTTTTTAGCAGAGCAGAAGCTTCATAGACCGGCTTTCTAAAAATATTATATAATAGTGCAAGTATTATAAATAGTAAAATAGAGGAAGCAATTATCCATTTCCTACGTCTTAAAATTCTAAATATTTCAGGTAATGATAACTCTGATTTTTTCATTTAATCTACTCAACTTTAATAATTTTGTTTCAATTTCTGTTTACTAATTACTAAATATACTTGCAATTGTAACTATTACTGCTAAACCGGATACAACGATAGATGCGTTTCTTGTACTAACCCACCAAGTTCTGGGAACATAAATTTTATCGCCTGATTCCAGTCCGATATCATGGATACTGTTTTCACCGTTCAAAAATGATTCCAAATCAATTTTCATTCGCGTATTATTTCTAATTACAAATATATCATCGATATTTGAGTCACTTGTTTCACCTCCAGCATAAGATAATAAATCGGTAATGGTCTCATATCCATTTAAATAATAAACTCCGGGACTGCCTACTTCACCTAAAATATCAACCCTAATTAAAGGTTGAATGTTAATTTCCGGGTTTTTATAGAATTTCGAATATTTTTCAATAATTTCAGATTTAACTTCGTTAAATTCTTTATCTAAAAAATTTACAGAACCAATGTATGGAAACTGAATACTCCCATTTTCTTCAATAAAGTAATTTCCTTTAATTGAGTCTTCGATATTATAAAATGCAAGTTTAATTCCATCACCGGGTTTTAGTGTTTGGCTAAAACTATTTGAGTAACTTAGTGTAAAGACAATCACTAAAAACATTGTTAAATTTTTGATTTTCATTTTTGCTCTCATTGTTTTCCTAAAGTATTATTTTTTACTTTCAATTAGTAGAAAACACTATTTGTAATTGTGACTTTTATCATAATTACATGCAAAAATGAAACAGTTTGTGACGCAAGTTACGCTATATAAATTTATCAGATAGCTTTATTCAGCTCTTTTTTTTCAGAATTACTTTTTTCCAGTTTATAAAGATATTCTATCGCTTTATTTGCTAAACCAGTGCTGGCATTCCAGGATGTAATATTTGGATAAACCTGTGCCGATGTTGCCAAAATAATATTTGTATCCGGCACTTTCATTTGAGGTTTAATTTTTGAGTAGCCCAAAGGATATATTGGTTCTACAAAAGGTGCTTTAAAGATTTTAATATCTGAAATATCATCTTCTGTAAAATTAATATCCGGGTATAAACTTATTAACTGTTTTTTCCACCTTTCGGCAATTGTTTTTTCATTTTCCAAAAATAAATCGGAATCTCTATGGCAGTATTTCATTACATAAACCATATTTTTATTACCATATTGCTCTTTTTTAACTAATTCGGTCATTTCTACTATACCGTCAAATTCTGTATTTGAATTAACTACCGGTATCCAATAAAAGTTGTCTAATGGTCTATTTAAGAAGAAAAGAGCATTAACAACACCCTGATAAGTAAGTTTAGGATCGTTAAAACTTTTGGAAATATTAGTTTCTATCATTGTATTAACAAATTGCGGAATAGGGATTGTGGAAATTACCCAATCAGCATCAATAGTTTCATTTTCTAAAACTACTTCAACGCCTGTTTCTGTTTTAATTAATTTTTTTACGGGGGAATTTACTTTTATTTCTCCGCCATACTCTTTTATTTTCTTCTCAATTGAATCAATTAAGGTTTTCAATCCTCCATTTAGGTAACCTCGGGTAGCAACATTTTTTTCACGACCCAATCTTTGCCAAATATATAGTGCAGGTAAATTACCTGAGTGATCTCCAAACTTAGATAGAAAAAGTTGTTTTAATATTTTATTCCAAATATTTGCGCCGTAAAGGTCTTTGAACCATTTTTCTATAGGGAGATTATCTAAATCTTTGCCTTTCCCTAAATATCTGAGTAAAAGACTAATAACTCCGAAACGGAGTCTTTCAAAGAAAGTAATAGGTCTAAATTTTAGTAAATCTATTGCAGTATTAAAAGAATATCTTTTTCCATCCACAATAAAACCCATACGGGTTGGTTTCCAGTAAAGTTGGTTTGTTAAGTCAACATCATCAATTAATTTTAAAAGCGGGTCATCAGAGGGCATTTGACAATGGTAAAATTTGTCAATCCACTGATCATTATGCTTAAAAAATGTCCCTAAACCACCCAGTTGCGAGTTGCTTTCAAGTAAGGTTACATTATAACCGTCTTTAGCTAATTTATGCGAGGCGGCAAGTCCTGCAATACCTGCACCAATAACAACAATTTTGTTTTTCATATTTACTTTCTTCTTGGAGCCGGTGAAACTCTATCTCTAATTGCTAATTTTAAATACTGAAGTAATGTTTGGAATAATTTTAATTTACTTGCTCCAATTTTTCTATCATATCTTAAATAAAAGGGAATTTCCTCTATTTTAGGAGACCAATGCCTCAGTTTTAGCAAAAGTTCAACCATACAAGCAAATCCTTGTTCCAATACCAATGTTTCTCCCCAATGAATAGAAGCTCTTTTTAACATACTAACTCTGTAAGCTCGGTAACCACTGGTAAAATCGTTAATATCATTTAGAGGAAGAAGAGTTTTAAAAATAAAACTGGCTCCACGTGATAAAAACCTTCTAAAAATCGGGGCACTTGAATCATCTCCGCCATCTACAAATCTTGATGCAATTACAATATCGGCACCTTTCTCAATTTTTTCAATCATACTATCCATCAGCTCTACATCATGAGTATCATCCGCATCCATAATAATAATAATATCATTATCTGTTGCTTGGGATA
>JAJRZB010000207.1 GCA_024275455.1 Bacteroidota bacterium
CCATTACCATTAATCTTTCCATTGGTTTTTTCCAATACATGCTTAATATAGCGAGATGTTATCGTATCCAAAGTTTCTGTTCCATCCGGAATTATTGAATCCGGCTTATTTTTTCGAATATTTACCCCTTCTAAATTATCGAAGGAAATCGGTCCGTTTGGATTTAATATTAAAGCTCTTTCAACTATGTTTTCAAGTTCACGCACATTTCCCTTCCATTCGTAATTTAGGAGAGGCTCTATCGCTCCCGGAGCCAGCTTAGGGATTCCGGGCAGTTTCAATTCTTTTGCTTTCTTTTCTATGAAATATTGAAGCATCGCTGGAATGTCCATTTTCCTTTCTCTCAACGGCGGGATTCTTATTGGAAATACATTTAGTCTGAACCACAAATCTTCTCTGAACTGATTTTTATTAATCATTTCTTTAAGATCGCGGTTTGTTGCAGCAATAAATCTTATATCTAATTTGATCGTTTTATTTCCGCCGATGCGTTCAATTTCTTTATGCTGTAAAACTCGCAATAAGCGCACTTGTGCTTGCAAAGGAAGTTCGCCGATTTCATCAAGGAAAATAGTTCCTTTCTCTGCCCGCTCAAATCTACCTCGCTTTTGAGTTACCGCACCTGTAAATGCTCCTTTCTCATGTCCGAAAAGTTCACTGTCAATCAAGGATTCGGGACTGGCTCCACAATTTACTTTAACAAACGGACCGTCTTTTCTAGACGATGAATAATGAATAGCATTTGCAATTACATCCTTACCAACACCCGTTTCGCCAAGTAATAAAACCGGACTATCCAAATCGGCTACTTGACTAACTTTTTCCATCACATCCTTCAAACCAAAATTGGCTCCGATGATATCATCACCTATTAAATGATGCATTTCCCGATGGAGATAACGGTTGTCGTCTGTAAGCATATCTTTTAACTTAATAACTTCTCGATAGCGTAGAGTATTTGACATAGCTATAACAAACGGTTCCTTCAGCAGGGTTAATAATTCAGCATCTTTTTTAGTAAATATTTTTTCACCAAAGGAAAGAAGTGTTATTGAACCGATATATTCTCCATTTGATTCAAGAGCCAATATCATAAGTGAAGTAGCATTTACTTTGTGGAAGTTCAGCATATCTCTATATAATTTTTCCGTTTCGGGATTGATAACTGCAAGCATAACGTCGGGCAATTTTAATCTTATTTTTCTTTCAATCTGAGCTTGTGCTTCTTTTGATAACGGAGTTAAAAAATCAACTGTTTTAACTTCCTTTGCCGAAACTATGGCAATAGTCCGCACTGATTTCAAACTTTCTTCGTATAGCTGAAGAGAAATCCAATCGACCGGCATTACTTCCTGAAGAAAATGAAAAACGGAAAATAGGGATTCTTCAATTTCTAAGCTACCACATATTCTCAGGGTTGCTTCTTTAAAAAATTTATTCTTATCCATTTTCTTCTCTTTGTTAATAAAGCAACTTACCAAATATGGTAAATGTCTTCATAAATACCAAATACGGTAATAATAATTTTCTCAATTCGGTAAATTCATATCATATTCATTGAAAATATTCCATTTTAGGAAGATCCCAAATTGGTATGGTTTTAGAAATAACCGATTAAAACAATACTGAAAAAAGGAAAAATAAAATATGAGTAATTTGGAAATAATACAGATACGCACTGCAAAAACAAATCAAAAATTATTGAATGATTTTCTATCAGCTTGGTTAACCCAAGTTAACGAAAGTAAAAAAACAGAGAAAATAAAAATTTACAAAAGGATAAATCTTGAAACCGACTACAGCGTTCATATAGAATTAAAAGCAAAAACTGATAAAGACCAAATAGGAGAAAATTAGCCTCCACATTAAAAGAATTCGGAATTGTAAATTATTCGGTTTGGGTTGAACAATTAATAAATAATAACAAGAGGTAAGAAATGTTTGAGATGAATTACTTTCAAGTTTTATGTCTCTTTTGGGCAATGCTCGGCATTGGGTCCCGTATAATTATAATAACTTTAGGTGAACATTGGAATAGATGGGAGTTAGAAAATGCTTACGGAAAAGAAAAACCGAAATGGATTTATTTAGTCGGTATTCTCGGAATTCTACTAATAATATATACTTGGTATTCAGTTTTTGCTCTGCAGGTTGCTCACAGTTGGATAATCGCCTCGCTAATTTCTTTAACCGCTATAAAAATTTTCATGCTTTTGTTCCGCTACGGGAAGTTCAGAGATTTTATTATAGAAATACTGAATAATAAAAATAAGTTAACACTTTTAAACAGCGGTGTTGCTGTATTCTCTTTAATATGTATTGCAATGGCACTATTTCTATACTAACTAAAAAGTTACGGAAACCGGAAATGAGAAGAAAAATACAAATTGCAATTATAATCTTAATATTAACAACCGGGTGTTC
>JAJRZB010000208.1 GCA_024275455.1 Bacteroidota bacterium
ATCATTATGATGTGACCATTCATTCTGACCAGTCTTTTTGACTATATGACAGCTCGGCCCTTACCATCATAATCCCGTTGTTACTTTTTTTCTTTTTTCCTAAAATAATATTTTATCGTTACATTAACATACGATGACAATCTTCGTTTTTCATATTTCTTAATCCTTTTCATACAATGTCAAGTCAACTATTGCTGTAATTTGTTCAAGCTGTGCATATTTTTGTTTATAATCGTATTGAGCTATAATGGCTTGCACTTCAGCTTGTGTAAGTTTATTTCTTGCATCGAGATATTCAATCTGAGAAACCATTCCTTCGGCATATTTTCTTTTAACTATTCTGAAGGATTTCTTAAAACTATCTAATCTTTCTTTTGTCGATTTAATTGTCTTTTCTGCAACAGTGTAATTTTTAACTGCTTCTTTTACTTGTAACCTTATCTGATTCTGAATTTCCAAAATTTGTGTTGCTATTTTTTTAGCTTCCAATTCTGCTTGCTCTGCTTTTGCTTTATCTTGAAATCCGTTAAATAAATTCCAGCTGAAAACCAGAGAAGCCAGCCAATAATCATCCTCTTTTCCAAATCTGTATTTCTCACCTTGATAACCGTAATCAACCGCTAAAATCAATCCGGGCATATATTTGGATTTTACTAATCCTGCAGTTCCTTCGGCAGCACTAATTGCATAATTAAGCTGACTTAGTTCTTCTCTATTTTTCAGTGCTATATTTTCAAGATTTTCATTCTTTTCTATTTTTCTCGTGTTTTCATAATCTTCAATTTCTATTTTGCTTTCAAGTGGTTTATTTAATAAAAAGTTAAAATAAGATTTTGCCAATTCAACATTTCTTTCTGCTTCCAATTGTTTTTGCTCAACTTCAGATAATTCTGCCTTAGCTCTATACACAACATCAATAGTTACTTTATCATTTTTCAATAAACTATTACTTACACGAAGGTTCTCTTTTACCAGATCAATTGTGCTCAGAAAAAGTTGGTTTACTTTTAATGATTTTAAATAATTATAATAGGCAATTTTTATATCTGCAATTAATTTCCTTTCATAAATTTTTCTTTCCGCTTTTTTAATTTCAGATAGATCAGATTTTATTCCATAATTATAGAACAATGCAGGCTGAATTATCGGCTGAATTAAAGATAATTTTGTTTCGTGTTCCCTTTCACGAAGAAACGGAATAACTTGATTTTGCAAATTGGTTGGGAATAGGTTCGAATTGGTTAGTGCATTTAAAGTTCCGTAAATAGGATTAAACAAATCGCCAAGCGGAAATATTATATCTCTACCTCCACCTGCTCGAGTGTAGCGGGCATTAATACCTATTGACGGAAAAAACATTCCTAGCGCTTCATCAAGTGCTGCTATACTTTGCTCTAATGAAAACTTCTTTTGTTTGAGTGCAAGATTATCTTTCAAACCCAATTTAATATAGTTTTCTAAAATACCACTTTGTGCGAACAGGCTAAGTGATGATAAAACTAAGATTAAAAAATATTTTTTCATTGTAAAACCTTATATGACTATAATATATTCACTGACTATTAGTCAGTAATTATTAAAAAAAATTACGCTTTTAACGCATGACCGGTATATTCAAAAAAGTATGACATTAAATCTTCTGGCTTAGTTTTACATTCAACTTCTAATGATTTACCCCGCATTTGAATTAATTGCAGAACTCCCATAGTTTGTCCCCAAAGTAAAAGTGAAGTTTTAACAGGATCAATGTCCTTTCTGATTGAGCCATCTGCTATACCTTCATTAATTACATCAACAAAAATTGTGTCCCCTTCAGAATCCTTTCCGACACATTTTGCTTTTACATCTTTGGATTCAAAATTGTGCAATCTGGAATGGTCAAACATCATTGCTTCGTGATATTCTTTATGTTTATTGTAAAATTTGATAAATGCTTCACCAATAGCTTTAACTTTATCAAGACCATTTTTTTCCTTTTCCACAGCCTTTTTAAAATATGAATTTAGTATTTGGCTTCCTTTTTTAACTATTTCTAAAAACAGTTCTTCCTTACTTTTAAAATATAAATAGAGTGTACCTTTACTTAACTCTGCCACATCAGCAATTTCATCCATGGTGGTATTATCAAACCCGTTGGATAAGAACACCTTTTCTGCTGCTTCAATAATTGATAAACGGCGTTGCTCTTTTTCCCTTTCTTTTCTTTCTGCTGTGCCCATAATTTCTCTGAATTTTATTCGTTTACTGACTACTGGTCATTTCTTAACGCTAAGTTAGCATTAAAAACTTTTTTTGTCAAGG
>JAJRZB010000209.1 GCA_024275455.1 Bacteroidota bacterium
GAAATAAAACTAGCCCAAGACAAAGTTTCGAGAAATGTAGGACTTGTAGAGGAAAGCGAAAGAATTGTTGCCAAACACGATAGGATAACGCCCGAAACGAAATTAAAAATTGATTCGTATAAAATTGCTAAAGGCGGTGAAATAGGCTATTGGGCAAAAATACTGCAAAGCATAGGTAAATTACTTCATGTAGTAATTATTATTAGTTTATTTAGTCTGTACATTTTTCTTTTTAGAAAAAATATTTATCATGATAATTCCAAAATATTTTTAATATCAATTATCATATTATTAATCAGTTTTATCGCTTTCCTAATAAACAAATTAAATGTTGCCGCACCGGTTGAATTACTTATTTTGGTTCCTGTAGTGTCTATGCTGCTTACAATATTTTTTGATTCAAGAATAGGCTTTTACAGCACTGTAGTCACTGCTTTAATAGTAGGCGGACTTAGAGGTAATGATTATGCTCTTGCCGTTAGCAACCTTGTGGCCGGAGCACTTGCTGCCTATACAGTAAGAGATATAAAAAACAGAAATCAAATTTTTAGATCTTTTCTTTTTATTCTTTTAGGGTATGTTGTAAGTATAATTGCGTTTGGAATGGAGAGATTTGCTCCTTGGGAAGAAATTTTTATTCAGTGCGGATTTGCAGCTTCCAATGCTTTGTTTAGTCCGGTGTTAACTTACGGTTTAATCATATTTATTGAAAAAATATTTAAAATTACAACAGAGATTACTCTTCTAGAATTAACCGATTATAATACACCGCTATTACGCGAATTAGCAAAACATGCACAAGGTACTTTTAATCATTCTATAACAATGGGCAATATGGTAGAAAGTTCGGCTGAAGAAATAGGGGCAAACCCAATGCTGGTAAGGGTAGGAGCTTTGTACCATGATATTGGCAAGGTGCAAAATCCTAGTGCTTTTGTAGAAAACCAAATTGATAATTTTAATTTACATGATAAACTTTCACCTGAAGAAAGTGCTTCCATTATTATTGACCATGTTCCGCAAGGAATAAAAATGGCTAAAGAAGAGAATTTACCTAGCGAAATAATTGAGTTTATCGCTACTCATCATGGAACACTTTTAGTCTCATATTTTTATGATAAAGCTGTGGAAGAACATGGTGAAGAAAATGTAAAAATGGAAGATTTCAGGTATCCCGGACCAAAACCAACAACAAAAGAAACAGCCCTATTAATGATAGCTGACGCTTGTGAATCGGCTGTAAGAGCAATGACCGAACCAACCCCTGAAAAAATTGAAAATGTTGTTACAAACATTATAAGCAGCAGATTAAAAGATGGACAATTAGAGGAAGCCCCGTTAACATTTGCCGATTTAAGAAAAATAAATAAATCATTTTGTTCTACATTAGTTGCACTTCATCATAAAAGAATTAGATATCCTAAACAAGATGAGCTGGAAAGTGAAAGTAAGGATGATGCTGGTGAATGATGTACGATTTTTTAAAAGAATACCTTGCTCTTCTTAGAATAGAGAAAAACTTATCAGAAAATTCAATTGAATCCTATAAGAATGATTTAACTAAATTATTTACTTTTTTGGAGGTAAATGATATCTCTGACTTAAATGAAGTAACCTACTTTATTATTGCTCAATTTTTTGATAAACAGAGGGAAGTTGGAATAACATCTTCTTCTGTAGGCAGATACTCATCTTCCATAAAAGGTTTTTTCTTGTTCTTATCCGAGCATAATTATATTCAGCATAATCCTACTGTAAATTTATCTTCAACAAAATTATCAAGAAATTTGCCTACAGTATTATCTTTTGAGGAAGTGGAAAAAATATTGGAACAACCGAAAACAAGCAACAATCTCGGGTTACGCGATAAAGCTATATTGGAGTTACTGTATTCTTCCGGGTTGAGAGTTTCGGAATTACTTAATTTAACTATTGGTGATTTGTTTTTAGAAGATGAAGTAATAAGAGTTTTGGGAAAAGGTTCTAAGCAAAGAATTGTTCCGATTGGTTCGAGTGCAATAAATTGGTTAACAAAGTATTTAACCACGGTAAGACCATTATTACAAAAAAGAATGAAAAGTGAAAATGTAATTTTTTTGAATTCTAGAGGTTCAAAACTTTCCAGAATGGCTATATGGAAAATTGTTAGAAAATATTGTGATGCAGCGGAAATTGAAAAAGATGTTCATCCTCATACATTCAGGCATTCATTTGCAACACATCTTTTAGAGGGTGGTGCAGATTTAAGAGCAGTTCAAGAAATGCTGGGACATTCGGATATTTCTACAACTCAAATTTACACTCATATTGATAGAGAATTCATTAAACAAATCCACAAAGATTTTCATCCCAGAGGTTAATTTGGCAGATATACAAATAAGTCAAAAGTTAATTTTACTGTTTTATTTTCTACCTATATTTTTATTGTCTTTAAGTATTCATGAATATGCACATGCATTACTAGCCAATAAATTTGGTGATGATACTGCCAAGAAGCAGGGTAGATTAACATTAAACCCGCTTAAGCATATTGATTTAATCGGTAGTATTGTTATGCCGATTCTTGCTTTTACATCCGGATTTATGCTAATTGGTTGGGCTAAACCGGTTCCTGTTAATAGAAGTAAATTTAAAAATGTTTATAGAGATGATGCAATAGTTTATTTTGCCGGACCTTTTTCAAATTTTATTTTTGCTTTAATAACATATCTTATTTTTTCATTGATAAGTAGTATGGGTTTTGAAGTTAGCAGTATAGTTTATAACATTTTCCGACTTACAATTATTTTTAATGTTTTTCTTTTTTGTTTTAACCTACTTCCAATTCCCCCGTTGGACGGTTCACATATTTTATTTGATATTTTCCCAAATAAATATACCGCTAAACTTTTAAACCTTGGTGTGTACGGTACTCTTATACTTTTCATCTTTATCTACAGCCCGTTGTGGTCGGTATTTATGAATTTAGTAAATTGGGTAATGCAATTTTTCAGCATTGATTAAAAAAAAAATTCGATTTAGTTATTAATAATTTTTACTTCTCTGAGAGATATAACTTTTAATTACACGTATGGTTGACAATCCTAAAAATAAATTTCTGTATGTTACAGTCTTTACAATACTAAACGGAGTTTTACTGTTTTTATTAACACTCAGGTATTCTAATTATATAAATCTTAGCGGTATCGAAACAGTATCATATTTTTTATTGGCTGTGTTAGGGAATTCATTTTTAATTGTATTTGTAATCTATCTATTTTTGTTTCTTCCGTTGATACTTTTGAAGCTGCCTAAAAAGATGCTTTCTTTTTGGTTAGTATTTGTAGCAAGTATCGGAATAGTAACATTGCTATTGGACTATGAAGTTTACTCGCAATACAGAATTCATCTTAATGCTATTATTATTAAAATGGCAGTATCAGCCGGGGATGAAATTTTTCATTTTTCATGGTTCACATGGGTTGTTTCAATTTTAAGTGTTATTATAACCATAGCGATAGAATATTTTATTTACAGAATTTCCGTTAAAGTTTCCAAGTCTTATAACTTTTCTAAGAAATCCAAAATATTATTTTTTAGTGTTTGGATACTTATAATGTTTTATAGTCATTTCACACATGCAAAAGCTGATTTAACTATCTACCGTCCGGTTACATCAATTGCCAGGCATATTCCTTTATACTATCCGCTAACTATGAAAAGGTTTTTAACTAAATATAAATTAGTTGATTTGAATGAAATTCAAAACAGGCAAAACTTCAAACTTGGCGATAATGAAACCGAAGTGATTAATTATCCCAAACACGAATTAAAGTTTGATGAGTCGAAGGACTCACTTAATATTGCAATTATTGTTTTGGATTGTTGGCGTTTTGATATGCTTACCGAAGAAACCACACCCAATATTTACAAGTTTAGTAAAGGTGAAAGTATACAAAAGTTTAACAAACATTATAGCGGGGGTAACGGAACCCGAATTGGTCTTTTCTCCTTATTTTATGGGCTTTACGGAACTTATTGGAATACAATGTCGGATGAACAAATTAGTCCGGTAATGATGGATGAAATTGTAAAACGCAATTATCATATAGGAGTTTTTGCAAGCTCTACATTAACAATTCCACCGTTTAACAGAACAATTTTTAAATCGGTTTCAAATTTAAGAACAGGCAGTAAAGGTAGTTCGGCATCGGAAAAAGATTTAAATGCTCTTGATGATTGGAAAAAATTTATGTTGAACTTAGGAAAGGACAAACCCTTTTTTAGTTTTTTATTTTTCGATTCAATTCATGCTTATGATATCCCCCAAGATTATCCAAAAATATTTCAACCTTACTGGGAAAGAGTTGACCACGTAAAATTGAATAACAATTTTGATCCGGTTCCATACAGAAATAGGTATAAAACATCCGCTCATTTTGTTGATTCCATGGTTGGAGATGTTTTGGAATTGCTAAGTGAAAAAGATGTGTTGAAGAATACCGTTGTAATTATTACCGGTGATCACGGAGAAGAGTTTAATGAAAACAAAAAAAATTACTGGGGACATGGCGGAAACTATATAAAATATCAAGTGCAAGTTCCTTTGATAATTTATTTCCCTAAGATGCAAAGTAAGGAATATGATTACTGGACAAATCATACAGACCTTGTTCCAACAATTATGGAGAACGTATTTAAAGTTAAAAATCCGTCTTCAGACTATTCTAATGGTAAATCATTATTTGTAAATTCTAATCGAAGTTGGATGGTTTCTGGCGGTTACTTTAATTATGCAATATTAGAAAAGGATGTGATCACTCTTTCATTTCCGTCCGGTGCTTATGAAATTCAAGATTATAATTGTAATGTGGTAGACAAAGATTTAAATTATAAAGTATTCAAAGAAGTTTTGGAAGCAACAACGAGTTTTTATAAATAGTTTTTAATTATGATATTAGTAATAAGTAATAAAGGGTTTCACTATGGGTTTAAACTGTTAGGATTGGATAATTTTATCCATTTGGAAAGCAGAAATGACTGGAATAATTTTTCTCTTCTTAAGAAAATAAAATTTGGAATGAGATTCAAAACAATACATTATTTTTGGGGACGATCAAGTTTTTTGGAAATTTCAATTTTTCTGATCTTACAGCGTAAAGTTATTTTACATTTTATCGGATCAGATGTTTTGATGGTTCTAAAATCAAAATCCAAACAGCTAAAGACTAAATTTTACAAATTATTGGGAGCAAAATTATTAGTTGTTCATAAAAATTTACAAAAAGAATTAGATGCAGTTGGAATGAAAACAGAAGTTTTGGAATTTGTTAATCGTAAGATTGGTGATTTTACCGAAAGCACTCCAAGCGAATTGTCTGTGTTGTCATATGTTCCTACAGGTAAGGAAGAGTTTTACAATTTGAAAATAATAGAAGAAACGGCAAAGAGATTTCCGGAGATAAAATTTTTCGTGTTTCCCAATAATAAAGAATTTGAATTAGAAAATATAAGCTCAATTCCAACCGCTGAACATGATGAGGTTATTAAACTATTAAATAACCATAAATTATTTGTGCGTATTCCTAAACATGATGGTTTGCCAAATACTTTAGTGGAAGCTTTAATGTGTGCACGTTATGTAGTTTGGTCTTATGACCATCCGTTTGTTTTTAAAGCTGAAACTGTGGATGAACTCTCTAAAATTATCACCCAAGTGAAAAATAAAAACGAACTAAATTATGAAGGTAAAAAATATGTGCTGGATAATTACAACACCCAAAAAATAAAAAACAAATTCGCAGAACTTTGGTAATTAACTTAAAGTAAGTTTTTATAAAACTTTCTTTGGAGTAATAAAATAAAGAGGAAAAATTATCATATGAAATTTGATAAAGAAATTTTAAAATATCTCGAAAACAAAGAATTTACAAATGGGTTGCAAGTACAAGTATCCAAGGAAGAAGATTCAATTTTAAGTCGACTTGAAATTCTTGATGAAAAACTAAAAAATAAAAAAGTGATTCATATGGGTTGTTGTGATCATATTCCTCTTATTGAGATGAAAAAAAAACATAACCTTTGGTTACATAAAAGAATTTCCGATGTAGCTGATAGATGTTTTGGCGTTGATATTGATAAGGAAGGAATTGATTATTTACAGAATAAATTGGGTTATGCAGATTTAGTATGTGCAGATATAAGAAAAGATAATATTGAAGAGATTAATAATAATAAATGGGACTATATAATATTAGGTGAAATTCTTGAGCATATTGATAACCCGGTAGAGTTTTTAAGCAGCATAAAATCAAAGTACGCTGCGCACGTTGAAAAAATGTTTGTATCTGTGCCAAATGGATTTAGGTATCAAAACTTTGTTAACAGTAAATATCATTTGGAAATTATTAATAGTGATCACCGGTTTTGGTTCACTCCTTATACATTAGCAAAAATATTTACCGCTGCGGGTTTTAAGGTTGATGAATTCTTTATGTGTATGGAAAAACCAAGAGAACTAAATTTTAGAAAAAAACTGAAAAAGAAAAATAAAAGATTACTGAAATATCCTATGTTTAGAGATACTATTTTAATGTCGGCAAATTTTAATTAAACAGAAGGTTCTTTTAAGCGGAAAAATTATGTCAAATACAATTCTTAAAAATATACTTTTTGTTCAAGATTCATCACCATGTATTAGAACAATAAAAGTTGCAACAGCCTTAAAATCAAAGGGGTTGAATATACATATTGCACACAGAAATAAAACTCCTGATGAGGTTTATGGTTATGGAAATGATTCCTTTAGCACATTATTTAAACTGCCAAAATATTCTTTTAGAGATAAACAAATAATTGAGAGACTTATTATGGAATTAAATATTGATTTGATTCATTTTCATAATGAACCTGATAAATTAGGAGCTAAATTAGTATAAGCAAAGTATCCCGTTCCTGTAATTTATGACCAGCATGATTTTATGTCGTTTAAAAAAGGATTATCTAAAAAAGAAAAAGAAGATGAACGAATTTGTAATGAAGAAGCTGACGGGACTATTTATATTACACAATCTTATAAAAATGAAGTAGCAAAATATTATCAACTTATTGATAACTCAATAAACTTTGGAAATTATTTCCCTGAAGATAGTACGCTTGAAGAAGAAAACTTTAAACCTAAGTTATCGCTTAAAGATAATAAATGTCACCTGGTATATCTTGGAAGAATTTCGGAATCAAAGAACGACCATAGAAATATTATTGATATATTAAAAAAAGTTTCAAAAGAGGGTTTTATAATTCATGTATATCCTTCAAAAAATAAGGAATACAAATTATACAAAGAAATTGATAATGTTCTTATGCATGATAAACTACCGTATAATGAATTAATAAAAGAGATCTCCCAATACGATTTTGGCTTAACTGTATTTAATGATAAAATTGCTCCAAAACTTCCTCATATCAAATATGCCATGGGAAATAAATCTTATGACTACTTATGTGCAGGGATTCCTATTGTTGTTCAAGATTGTCTTGATGAACCGAAAGATTTTGTTGCAAATAATAAATTTGGATTTATATTAGAAAATTATTCAGAGTATAAAAATTTAGAGAAAAAAGCTTACACAGAATTAGTTGATCATATAGTAAAAACAAGGAAAACTTTTTCAATGGAAAACCAAATCAATCGTGTTTATGAATTCTATTTAAAAACCTTGGATTTATTTAATGAAAAGCCTTAAATAAACTGTGATTTGTCATTGCGAATCCCGATGTCCGTTAGCTAACGGATTTATCGGGATGTGGTAATCCTCAAAATATTAACAGATTGCCACGTTGTAAAGAACACTCCTCGCAATGGCAGTTTATTTAAATATATATTTAGTATTGTGCAAAATGAAATAATAAGTAATGAATTTAACCGCAAAATTAAATTGAAGAATATAAAAAACTCAAATACAAATCAGCTAGTACCTGGACATTGGTTTCAATCTTTTGCCGGAGAAGTATTTACATACTTCGGGAAAAAAAGAGCGGAAAAGAAATTTTCTTCTAAACCAATAATTATAGGAGCTTGCCCTAGATCGGGAACAACACTATTGCTTTCCGTGCTTGGTGCACATCCGAATATTTTTGCAATTCCGGATCAGACATATGCTTTTAACGAATGGAAAGAGCAGTTTGATGAAGCAACAAAAAGAACTATAGTTGTTCCCAGCAGACCGGACAGACTCTATCGGACTTTCTTAAAATATAGTATTCCAAATTCAAAAAATAGATGGTGTGAGAAAACACCGATTCATATTAAGTCTTTTGAAAAAATATTAGAATATTATAAAGAGAATGTTCAACTGATAAATATTTTTAGAGATGGGAGGGATATTGTTACATCCAAACATCCTAAACATAACCCCGATCAATATTGGGTATCAATTGAGCGATGGATTGAGGACGTTTCAATTGGAATTAAATTAGACCAACATCCGCAAGTGTTAAATATTCGTTATGAAGATTTAGTTATTAGTTTTGATGAAACAATAAAAAAAATATATATTTTTTTACAAGAGCAAATTCCTAGTAATTATCAAAATTGGATTGAGCAAACAAACATAAAGTATAGTAAACATTGGGGCGACTCGGTAAAAAAGTTCCATTCTAATTCAATTGGCCGATGGAAAAAACCCGAACATAAAGAAAGGGTGAAAGAACTTTTGAAAAATGAAAAAGTGGTTGAATTACTAAAAAGATTGAATTATTTATAGTTACTTATTTATTGACTAATTTTACACTCTTGTTTTTCTAATTTTAATTAAATACAAAAAAGTAATGAGTAGAAAACATAAAATATCGGCATTTATTCCTGTTCAAAATGTTGAAAAAATAATACAAGGATGTTTGGATTCAATTCAGTGGGTTGATGAAATATTTATTGTTGATGCATTCAGTACCGATAAAACCGTTGAAATTTGCAAAAGAGATCCAAAAGTAAAATTGGTTCAGCACGAATATGAAAACTCCGGTGCACAACGTTATTGGGGAATGCCTAAAGTAACACATGAATGGGTTTTTATTATTGATTCTGATGAAAGATGTAATTTAGAATTGCAAAAAGAGATTGAAAAAATTCTATCTCAAGAAAATATTCAGTACGATGGTTATCAAGTTTATATCAAAACAAAGTTTCTCGGTAAATTACAAAATCATGAATACCACCTTGGTCATAGAGGAATGCGGTTAGTACGTAAACAAAATTATAAGGATTATGAATTACTAAATGTTCATTCAAAACTAAGAATTAAAAATCGTTCTTTTATTACAAATAAAAAAGCATTTTTAATTAACGAACCGATTACCGATTTTACAAAACACATTCATAAAGTTGCTCGTTATTCAAATTGGGCTGCCAAAGATATGTTTGAAAAGGGTGAACGTGCTAAGTGGTATCATTTTGTATTAAGACCATTCTATAAATTTTTTCATCACTACATAATTCACAGAGGGTTCTTAGATGGTGTAAGAGGTTTGATCTTATCAACATTTGCAGCTCTTTCAGTTTTCTTTAAGTACTATGCATTATTTCATATGCAAAATAAAAATAATGATTAAGGGTTTACTAAAACTTTATGAAAAAAATTCTATTTTATCTTGCACAAGAATATTACTGGCCCAGCTTAAAACCTATTTATGATGAGTTTGAGAAAGATGGGAATTATGAACTCTCTATTCATGTTGATAAAAACAGTAAACGATATTTTTATATTTTCTTAATTTCACAACAAAGTAAAATCGAGCAAAAGTTTATTGAACAGGGATATAAAGTTACAAGAGAAACCAAAGGTTATGATGTTGTTTTTTGCGGGGCACAAATAAATAAACCGAAAAGATTCGGTAATGCTTTACTTTGTAATGTTGATCATGGTCCGGGTATAAAGACCTTACGCTATCGTCATTTTCTAAAGCAACCCGATACAAAGTATGTTTGTTTCTTAGAGGGTCAATACAGAGTAGAAAAATTCAAGAAATATGGTCTTGATAAAATAGAAGAGATTTATGATGTTGGACTCCCGAAGTTGGATATTTTTTTTAATGGTTTTTACAATAAAGATGAAATTATTAAATCCAACAACTTGGATATAAATAAAAAAACAATTCTATATGCCCCATCTTATAAACCGACATCAATTTTTATGATTGGAGAACAGATAGTTAAATTATCCAATGATTATAATGTTATTGTAAAACTGCATCCTTATAGTTGGAACGGAAAATACGCACCGCACTCGCAGCATATTCTATTTGAAAAACTGCAAAAAGATTATCCGAATTTTTATCTCGTTCCGCCTGAAATTCATGATATAATGCC
>JAJRZB010000210.1 GCA_024275455.1 Bacteroidota bacterium
CTTGCCGGTACCGGAATAGTTTTATCAATAATCGGTACTTTCTTTGTTAAAGTGAAAGAGGGAGGTAATCCTCAAAAAGCACTTAACACAGGTGAGTTTGGAGCAGCCGGATTAATGCTAATTGCATCATATTTTATTATAAAAGCTCTTTTGCCCGAATCATGGATTTATGATGGATTCGAATATACTAGTTTAGGAGTTTTCTTTTCAACATTAATTGGATTGGCTGCCGGAACTTTAATAGGCTTAATAACCGAGTATTTTACAGGTACAGATTATAAACCGGTTCATAATGTTGCTTATCAATCAGTAACTGGCCCTGCAACTACAATTATCGCCGGACTTGGTGTGGGAATGAGTTCCACAGCACTACCGGTTATTATTATTGCAGCTAGTATTATCGGGGCTTTTGAATTTGCAAATTTATACGGTATTGCAATTGCAGCTTTAGGAATGTTGTCCACAACAGGAATTCAATTAGCAGTTGATGCTTATGGTCCGATCTCAGATAATGCGGGTGGTATTGCTGAAATGGCTGAACTGCCTCCTGAAGTTAGAGAAAGAACAGATAAACTTGATGCTGTGGGTAATACAACTGCAGCAATCGGTAAGGGATTTGCAATTGGATCAGCCGCTTTAACTGCATTAGCTTTATTTTCGGCATTTATGCATCAAGCTGAAATTGATGTTATTGATTTAGCCAAACCAATAATTATGGGTGGATTATTTATTGGTGCTATGCTACCCTTTCTATTTTCTGCAATGGCAATGGGTGCTGTAGGAAGAGCTGCTAAAGAAATGATAATTGAAGTTGGCAGACAATTTAGAGAAATTCCCGGATTAAGAGAAGGAACCGCAGATGCTGAATATTCAAAATGTGTTGAAATTTCTACTAAAGCTGCTATAAAAGAAATGATTCTACCTGGCTTAATGGCAATATCAGTTCCGGTAATTATCGGATTCTTTTCTAAAGAAATGTTAGCCGGTTTATTAGCTGGCGTAACTTCTTCAGGAGTATTAATGGCAATATTTCAATCGAATGCCGGCGGTGCTTGGGATAACGCAAAAAAATTAATAGAAGGAAATTTAGAAATTGATGGTAAGGTATACGGAAAAGGCTCCGAACCACATAAAGCTTCAGTGGTTGGCGATACAGTTGGCGATCCTTTTAAAGATACTTCAGGACCATCATTAAATATTTTAATAAAATTAATGTCTGTAGTTTCATTAGTAATTGCACCATTAATTAAGTAAATTTAGTACTTTAATTAACCCTGCTTTTAATTTAAGATTAAAAGCCAAATGGCCAAAGGGAGGAAATATGGCAACAAAACACTACGAAAGTGTTGTGATAATTAACGCAGCACTAGAAGATCCCCAGATTGAGCAAACAATTGCTACAATTCTAGATCACATCAAATTATCTGGCGGAGAAATTTCAGAAACCGAAAAATGGGGTAGAAAACGCCTTGCATATCCTATTGATAAAGCAAAAAGCGGATACTATCTTATTAATCGTTTCGTTGGACCAACTTCAATGATTATTGAATTTGAAAGATCATTAAAATTAGAAGAAAATGTAATTAGGTATTTAACTATTGCACTTGATAAAAAGGATTTGGAACATTTAGAAAAAATAAAACAGAGTAAAACTGAAGAACCTGTTTTAGAAAAAGAAACTGTTCCCGAAAAAGCAACAAACGACGAAAGTAAAGATTAACCACAAAATGATTGGATGGAGGTAAGTTATGGCTGAATTGAAAATGCCTGAATTAAATAATGTAATGATTGCCGGAAATTTAACAAAAGATCCTGTTTTTAGAGAAACTTCCAATAATACTCCTGTTGCTAATTTTCATATTGCTGCTAACAGAAGGTATAAAGATAGCGCTAATCAATGGCAAGAAGATGTATGCTATGTTGGCGTTGTTGCATGGAACAAACTAGCAGATAGTTGTAAAGACAGACTTGTAAAAGGAAGTGCTGTTTTAGTTGATGGTGAATTACAGAGCAGAACATTCAAAACTGATGATGGTCAAAATAGAACTATCGTAGAAATAAAAGCAAAAAGAATTCAATTTCTAAATAAATATGGAAGATCTTCGGAAGAAACTGTTGAAGAAGTACCCGCAACAACTAACTCCGAAGAAATCATTGAGGAACCGTCATTTGATAAATTTTTAAATGACGAGGAATCAGATTTGATGAACGAAGTAAAAAATTGAGGTTTAAAAAATGAAAAATAAAAAAGCTAAACGTGTAATTACAGATTACATCGATTATAAAGACGGAAAAAAACTTCAGAAATTTATTTCTGACCAAGGTAAAATAATTCCCAGAAGAATTACCGGGTTAAGTGCAAAACAACATAGAGAACTTGTTAGAGCTATTAAAAGAGCCAGACAGGTTGCAATTTTACCATTTGTTTCTGAAGCAGTTAAGTAATTAGGAGAAGAATTATGAAAGTTATTTTAAGAAAAAATTATGACCAACTTGGTAAAATTGGAGATCTTGTAGAAGTTAAAGACGGCTACGCCAGAAATTTTCTTTTTCCAAGACAAATTGCATACGTTGCAACGAAAGGAAATATAAGAGCACTTGAAGAAGAAAAAAAACAAGTAGCTAAAAAAGAAATAAAAGATTTGGAAGCTGCTAAATTATTAGCTGCTGAGCTGGAAAATGTTTCTATAACAATTCCTGTTAAAGTTGGTGAAGAAGATAAAATTTTTGGATCAGTAACAAGCCAAATGATTTCCGATGCATTGAAAGAAAAAAGTTACGAAATAGAAAAAAGAAAAATAGACTTAGAAGAACCTATTAAAGCACTTGGGATTTATGATATTACTGTTAAACTTCATTCTGATGTTAGTGCAGTAGTTAAAACATGGGTTGTAAGAGAATAGTTTATTTTTTCTTTCAACATATTTTTAAACCCTCATTTAAATTATGAGGGTTTTTTTTTGAATTTTGATGATAAATTATATTCTATGTTTATCGGTTTTAATTGATTTTTTTAGGTCATCTATCTATATTATTATTCTTATTTAAAAATAAATTCATTAATAAAATTAAAAAAACAATATGAAAGAGTTAAGATTTAGAATCATTTTAGTAGCTGCAGCAGTTGCATTAAGTCTTTATTTATTATATCCAACATATCAAGATTATAAATTCAACCAACAGGTTACTACTATCATTTCCAGTATTCGCGATAGCATTAAAAGTTCAAACCCAACCTTATCTGAAGAAGATATTGAATCTCTCTTAGAATTTAAAGAAGATAGTATTCGGGTTGCTAATCCGGATATTAAAAAAGCGCGGGAAAAAAGAATTAAGTTAGGGCTCGATTTACAAGGCGGTATGTATTTGGTTATGGAAGTTAATACAGGAAAATTGCTTGAAAGATTAGCTAAAGATCCGGATAAACAATTTAAGGATATTCTTAAAGAAACCGTGGAAATAGCAAAATCTTCAGATCAAGATGTTGTTTCTATTTTAACGGCAAAATTAGCTGAGAATAATATAAGGTTAAGCAGATATTTTGGTTCAATCAGACAAGAAGACTCGGAAATTATTGACGACCTGAAAGAACAAGAATCCGATGCTGTGACAAGAGCAATTGAAATTATCAGCAACAGAGTTAACCAATACGGAGTTTCAGAACCTTCAATACAAAAACAAGGGGCAAGAAGAATTGTAATTGAATTACCTGGTATAGCTAAAAAAGAAGAGGCCAAAAGCTTGCTCCAAGGTAGAGCAATGCTGGAATTTAAGTTGGTTAAAGACCCTGAATTCACTTTCCCGATTATGAATAAAATTGATGAAGTCTTAGCCGGATCAACAAAATTGGATAGTACTGAATCAACACCAAAGGATTCTTTGCTTTCTGACGAACCTACTGAAGAAGAAATTGCAAAAGAACATCCTTTCTTTGCTATTGCCAGGTTGCTTTCTCAAAATAGTGCAGATGCTGTTGTAAAAGAAAGTGAAAGAGAGTTATTAAATAACTACTTAAAGAGACCTGAAGTTACGAAAGTAATTCCTGATAATGTTGAATTTCTTTATTCAGCAAAACCTGATATTGTGCAGGATGGAGTTAACTATTATAGATTGTATTTAGTTAATAAGCAACCAGAACTTACAGGAGAAGTAGTTGTTGATGCTCAAGCAAATATTAGTCCGCAAACAACTGAACCAATTGTTAACATGCAAATGAATGCGGAAGGTGCAAGAGAATGGGCTAGAATTACCGGTTCGAACATTAATAAAAGATGCGCAATTGTACTTGATGGTTTTGTTTACACTGCTCCGAATATTATCGGAAAAATACCTTCCGGTAATTCACAAATTACCGGCATGGGGGATCTTGAAGAAGCGAAATTGATTGAAATTGTTCTTAAAGCAGGTGCATTACCTGCCCCAGTAGATATTATTGAAGAAAGAACCGTTGGACCTTATCTTGGTCAAGATTCAATAAGTCAAGGATTTAGTTCAACTATTATCGGTTTTATATTAGTTGCCATATTTATGTTGATTTATTATAAAAAAGCCGGTTCGTTTGCCGATCTTGCTTTATTCTTCACCCTCCTATTTATAATGGGTATTTTAGCTGCTTTTAAAGCAACACTAACTTTACCCGGTATAGCAGGTATTATATTAACAATAGGTATGGCAGTAGATGCTAACGTACTTATTTTTGAAAGGATCAGAGAAGAATTAGCTACCGGTAAAACTGTAAAAGCTGCTGTAGAAGGTGGTTTTTCTAATTCATACTCAGCTATTTTCGATTCTAACATTACTTCATTTTTTACAGCAGTAATACTTTATCAATTTGGCAGCGGTCCAATTCAGGGATTTGCTTTAACTCTTATGATAGGTATTTTAGCTAGTCTTTTCAGTGCTTTAATTATTACTAAGCTAATGTTTGAGTTTATGATAATAAAAGGCTATAAAATTGATATAGGCAGCCGATCAAGAATTTTTGGTGATCTACACATCGACTTTTTAGGAAAAAGAAAATTAGCTTATGTAATTTCCGGAACCTTACTGGTACTTGGATTGGGCGCTTTGATCTTTCGTGGACTAGAACTTGGTATCGACTTTAAAGGTGGTTCCGAAATTGCAGTTCAATTTGAAGAACCAATTGATATTGGTCAAATTAGAGATGAGTTAGGCACAATAGGTTTAGGAAACATGGAAGTAAAAACTTTTGGCGATGCTTCAGGTGTTTTAATCAGAAC
>JAJRZB010000211.1 GCA_024275455.1 Bacteroidota bacterium
CTCAGGTCAAGGTTTTTTTCAAGCTGTCTTCTTAAATCACCATCAGTAACAATACCAACAAGTTTATCATCATCAACAATACATGTTGCTCCTAATCTTTTTGCCGTCATTTCCAGAATTGTATCTTTGATTGATGCATTGAGATTTACAATTGGCAGATCGCTACCCTTATACATTATTTCCGAAATTTTGAGTGATAGTCTTTTACCCAAACTTCCTGCAGGATGCAGCATGGCAAAATCTTCTTCCGTAAAACCTCTGAGTTCCAAAACTGCAATTGCCAAAGCATCACCCAAAACTAATGTTGCCGTAGTGGATGAAGTGGGAGCTAAATCATAAGGGCATGCTTCCTCTTTTACACTAACATCTAAAACTATATCACAACTTTTTGCTAATACTGAATTAGGTGCCCCAAGCATTCCAATTATTTTAACATCCAAACGTTTGAACATTAAAATTAAATTAGTAAGCTCTTCCGTTGCACCGCTCTTGGAAATTATTATTGCAATATCTCCTTTACGTACCATTCCAAGGTCTCCGTGCAGAGCATCAGTCGGGTGCATGTAGATTGCAGCGGTTCCTGTTGAGTTCATAGTTGCAACTATTTTACGGGCAATCAAGCCGGATTTACCCATTCCGGTAAAAACAATTCTCCCTTTTGAATTAAAAATTAATCTAACCGCTTCCGCAAAAGATTCGTCAATTCTTCTTAACAAACTTTCAATAATGTTTAATTCAATAGTAATTACTTTTTTACCGATTTCTAAAATATTTTGATTAGTCATTCTAAAAATTAAGTTTTTAAAAATACATTAAGATGAAAAATTGTTTTTTAAGACATTAAAACAATTCTTCTTGAAATACACTATCAAATCTGTTGAATAATGTTGTTTGTTCTAATAAAGTAACATTTTTTATATCGTAATTATAAATAAACAATTCGTTTCCTTTTTGAATTCCATTTTTACCAACATTTCTCATACCGTAAGTAAGATTCCATTTTTTAATATTTGCAAATTCAAATAAATTCCTAATATATTTACTGTCATCATAAGTAATTAACCATTTATGTTTTGTTGTTCGTAGTACTTCAGCAAATCTTTCATGATTAAAATTTTTATGCAAATTTCCGTTTTTACCATATAAAGCCGATTTAGTTGCTGAAAAGTAAGGTGGATCCATAAAAATAAAAACATTATCACCATTTCCCTCCAATACTTTTTGATAATCCAAATTTGTAATTTTCGTATTTCCCATTATTGTTGATAAAGCCTTTACTCTATCGATACTAGATTGCGTAAATCTTTTCTTAAAAGCTGCATTTGAAAAGCCACCGCTTTCTGTTGTGCCTGAAAATGTTATCCTATTAAAAACAAAAAAAGCAGCAGCTTTATTTAGTTCATTAAACTTTTCAATATTATTTAATAAATATCTGTGCAAATCCTTACCATCTTTAAAATTATTCTTCCAATATTGAATTTGTTCTATTAATGCATTTGGACTTAGTTGTATTTGCATCCAAAAGTAAAAAAGATTTTTATAGATATCATTAATCCAAAATTTTTTATTCGGATATTTTTGTTTTAAATAAACAAAAAGTGAACCGCCCCCTAAAAAAGGCTCTCTATACTCATCAAATAGAGGGATTAAAGGAGAAATTGATTTTATTGCTCTACTTTTTCCTCCAGGATATCTCAATGGACTTTTAATCATAGTTTTTTGCTTTCTCAATAATTACTTGAAAATTATTTTCTCTTGCTTCTATTAACAATTTTTTTATTGTTTCCTTTTGCTTTATTGTAAAAGGATTTCTGTTAAAAAAATCATCAACATCTTTATTTTTACTTATCGTTGAAAATTTATTTCCTAATTTTGCAGAGGTTAGTTTTAAAACCGGTATTGCTTGATACCCTGTTCCTTTAACCATAACTTCTTTCAAATTTGTGTAAAGTATCATCTTTAGTAAACCATCTTTTATATCACCAATGCTTGGTAATAGTGAACCTTTAGAGTGCTTTGCTTCAATTAAAAAAATTTTCTTTTTTTCTATTTTTATTTCATCAGTTGTAAAGTAATATTTTCCACCAAGAAAATTCTCTATTGTAATAGTAGCTTTTGTTGATGTTGACAGAGATTCTTTTGGTTGGATTGTTTGCATTTCCCTATTCTGCGCTTCCCTTGCCTTATGTCTTGAGGTATCCATAAAATTTCTAACTCCACTAATGAATTGATTTGCAAATTTATCAATTCCCTGGTCATTGTGAAATTCGACACCAAGTTGTTTACTGACTTGACTATATGAAAATTTAACTTTCTGTATTAACTGAGGCAACGACTCTTCTATCTCTTTTAAATTCCAATGCAAAGCTGAACTAAGATAATTTTTTATTTCTAAAATCTTTATCTTTACAGACTCATTATCAAAGAGCTGATTAGTTACTTTGTTTTCTTTGATCTTATGTTTTTCCGCTGTTTTGTAATATGCAAAAACTACAAAAACATCAAGTAAACTCATTAATGATATTGTATCCCATTGGATAAAATCTCTATCGCCTTTTTTGCCTTCATCCTTAATAATAGGAATAATTGTTATTCGTTTTGCTGTTCCAAGTGTGTTGTAAACTCTTTCATAAGGATACGAGCGGGTTCTTTTGGGTGAAACCCATTTTGATAATCCAAACGAGAATCCGTCATGATCAATAATGCAACTTGCAGGTAATGTATTGATATTAAAATCTTCAAATTTAAATATATTTAAATCACTTGTAAGTTTTGGATTGTAAGGTATTCCAATAATTTTTGCTGTTATATTCATAAGTGTTATTTTTTCCGAATATTTTTGTTTTTCCTTTTTTTAATATAATCTAATGTCACATATCTATACGCACCTTTATTTCTTTTAACAATTTCTAAATTCTTTAAATTTATTTTCTTCTTTATAGTATCTTCCAAATCACTGATAATTTCAATACCAATTGAATTTCTGTTCAACTGATTTGCTACTTTTATTGTTGTGCCACTTCCAAGAAATGGATCAAGAACAGTTTCCCCTTCATAGGAAAACAGCTTAATTAATCTGTACGGTAATTCTTCCGGGAAAGCAGCAACACCTTTTTCTAACTTGGAGCCAGGTAAAACATTTGTAATTTCCCAAATTGTTCTATGCCAATTGTTATCCTGAAATTCTTTTTTATTGATTTTCGATTTCTTTCTTATTTCATTTGAAATTGAACGATAATTAAACTTACCTTTTTGAAAAATAACTATACTTTCAAGTAAATTATCCGGATAAAAATACATTGGGTAAGGATGTTGAAGTAATACTCCACTTCTTTTACTTATTCTTAAATACCCATTTGGTTTTTTCCAAATAATTTTATCTCTATATCTAAATCCAACATTCTGAAATATTTTTATCGCATCTGCAGTTATTGGATATTTTTGTCCGTCTACAAGCATATCATCTATATTAAGCGCAAAAATTCTTCCATCCTGTAATACACGGTAAGATTCATTTGCTACTTTTTTTAATACACCAAGATATTGATCATAATTTCTAAAAAGACCTTGATAGTCAAAGGGAGCATTAAAATAAGGGGGCGAAGTTAAAATTAAATGAATACTTTCATCTCCCAATTCCGCCATGCTCATTGAGTTTCCAAATATTATTTTATGGTTGGTTTTCAATATTTAATTTTCCATAAATAGTGTATATGATTCTAAAATACATTCTTTTAAAGTATCTAAAAATACTTATTAATAGTTTTTTACAACTCTATCAATTGCAATAATTTTTCTTAAAAGGTCTTCAAGTTTATCTAAATGTAATTGACTACCTGCATCGCTTAGAGCATTCGGAGGATCGGGATGGACTTCGAGAAAAAGTGCATCAATTCCAACCGCAGCGGCCGCTTTGCTTAACGGCTCAATAAATTCAGGCTCTCCGCCGGTTACATTTGAGCTGCTTGGCATTTGAACAGAGTGAGTTGAATCCATAACTACAGGA
>JAJRZB010000212.1 GCA_024275455.1 Bacteroidota bacterium
TAGAGGTTTAGGAGCAGGAGCAGATCCTAATGTTGGAAGAAAAGCATTAGAAGAAGATAGAGAAAAAATTACAAAAGTTTTAGAAGGCAGCGATATGGTTTTTGTAACCGCAGGAATGGGTGGCGGAACAGGAACTGGTGGTGCTCCAATTATTGCTTCTATTGCTAAAAGTATAGGTGCTCTTGTTATTGGTATTGTAACCAAACCTTTTAAGTGGGAAGGAAAAAGAAGAATGCTAAATGCTGAAGAAGGTATTCATGATTTAAGAAGAAATGTAGACAGTTTAATTGTAATACCTAACGATAGATTACTTAATATTTTGGATAGAACTGTATCAGCTCGTACAGCATTTGATAAACCAAATGAAGTACTTTATGAAGCTACAAGAGGAATAGCAGATATTATAACAATTCCTGGTATCATCAACGTAGATTTTGCAGACGTTCGTTCTGTAATGAATTCCAGCGGTGAAGCTCTGATGGGAGCAGGAACAGCAAGTGGTGAAAATCGTGCAATTGAAGCAGCTCAAAAAGCAATTTCATCTCCATTGCTTGATGGAATAAGTATAAAAGGGGCAAAGAATATATTACTAAATGTTACTGGTTCAGATGATTTAACGATGCAAGAGATTGACGAAGGCAACCAAATAATTTATGATGCTGCCGGAGAAGAAGCTAATGTAATATTCGGTTGGGTTAGTAAAGAAGAAATGAATGAAAATGTTTCTTATACAGTTATAGCAACTGGTTTTGGAAATCAAGCAACTACTGAAAGTAAGATTATACCGGAACAAAAAGAGGAAACGGAAGAAAAAGAAAAGAAATTTGCCGGTTATACTGTTGAGAATTTTGAAATACCCACAGAACCTGAAGAACTGGATACTCCAACTATTTTTAGAGTTAAGGGAACAAATAACATTCTATCTGAAGAACAAAGTGTACCAAGAAGCGGGTTTAAGTTAGATCAGTTAGATGCCTTTGAAAAAGCTGAAGTGGAAGAGAAAAAAGAAAATAGAAAAGATAGAGGAGGATCATCTTTTTTAAGAATGATGATGGATTAAAAAGATTAAAGTCTTTATGTAAAAATACATGAATAAATAATTATAGAATTAGTATTATGGAAATAATTTAAGGCTGACTTGAATTTCACCCTTGTTGTAGTAATTTCGGCAATTACTTATGAAAATCAAGCAGCCTTATTTTTCAGTAAATAATTTCCAATTTGAACTTTATATTACTAAATTTCACATTCAAATTTAGAAGAATGAATTAATGCGAAAAGTTACTGTATTATTAATTTTTATTGCAACGTTAAGTTTTGCTCAGTCAGAAAGTAGAATTGGATGGATAGCAAAATTTGGCGGAGCCGGTGGTGTAACTCCTTTTGTTTTATTCCCTAATTTTGATGAGTTAAACATTAGTATGGCTGGTGCCAATCTGGATGATTTTAGCGGACCAATTATTGCTTTCGGCGGCGGCGGTTATGCTTATGTAATGATTATTGATAATCTCCGTTTAGGTGGTGTTGGTTTTGTCGGTTCTCAGTCAACTTCAAGTAAATTGAACGGCTTTAATAATGAAGTTATTTATTCAATTGGAGGAGGTGCCGCAACAATAGAATACACCATGCCGTTTATTAAGAATATAGCGGTTTCTGCAGGTGTAATGATCGGTGCTGGTGGCATTGATATCGAAGTATATCAGAACTCAACTGAATATGATTGGAATTCTCTTTGGTATTCTGTTCCACCAAGTCCTGGTATACAAAATACAAATTACAAAATAAGTAATTCTTTCTTTCTATTTTCTCCAACTGTAAATGTTGATATTCCGATAACCAGATTTTTAGCTATAAGAGGCGGACTTGGATATCAGTTTGCAATAGGTGACAGTTGGGAAATTAATAACGGGCAAGAATTAAAAAGTGTTCCTTCAGGCTTGAACGGTAATTCATTTTTTATTCAAACCGGTATATTTATTGGGTTATTCGCGTTTTAGAAACATAAATGTAAAGCAATTCTCCAGAATCGCTTATATAAAATTAAATTATTAAATTAGACTCAAAATTAACGAATCCGAAGATTCGTTCTACGAAAAATGAAAAAAATATTAGTTACCGGCGGTGCCGGTTTTATTGGAAGTAATTATATTAACACCATTCTTTCTGAAAGAGATGATGTTGAGATTGTTAATATTGATAAATTAACTTATGCCGGTAATTTGGAAAATCTTGCTTCTGTTGAAAGTAAAAATAATTACCATTTTATTAAAGGAGATATTACTAACGCAGAACTAATAGATTATATTTTTAAAAAATATAAAATTACACATGTTGTAAACTTTGCGGCAGAGTCTCATGTCGATAGAAGCATACTTGGATCGGAAATATTTTTTAGAACCAACGTAATTGGTACAAATGTTTTGCTTGAAGCTGCAAGAAGATATGAAGTAGAAAAGTTTTTACAAGTGTCAACAGACGAAGTATATGGAAGTTTAGGAGAAACTGGACTTTTTACAGAGCAAACTCCGCTATCACCTAACAGTCCTTATTCTTCCAGCAAAGCTTCCGCAGATATGATGGCTCTTTCATTTTATCATACTTACGGAATGCCTGTTGTAATAACAAGATGTTCTAATAATTACGGACAGTTGCAGTTTCCCGAAAAGTTAATTCCGTTAATGATTATCAATGCTCTAAACAATAAAAAACTTCCGGTTTATGGTGACGGATTGAATGTTAGAGACTGGATTTATGTTATAGATCATAATAAAGCAGTAGATTTGGTTCTTGAAAAAGGAAAAGTTGGTGAAGTTTATAACATTGGTGCAAGCAAGTAAATGCCCAATATTGAAATTGTAAAATTAATTTTAAGTAAATTGGGCAAAGATGAAACTTTAATTGAATATGTACAAGATAGGTTGGGTCATGATAGAAGATATGCTATTGACTCTTCAAAAATTCAGAATGAACTTGGATGGTCACCACAATTTGACTTTGAAAATGCAATAGGAAATACTATAGATTGGTATTTGGAAAATAAAAATTGGTGGGAAAGAATCATCTCAGGAGATTATAGAAATTATTATCAAACACAATATGGAAATAGATAAATTATATGTTGCGTAAAATATTTTTTAGTTTAATTATTTTTGCTTTATCATCAACTCTTAACGGACAAATATCTTTGGGTGATGGTACAAACAGTACAAATCAACTTTTAGCTCTTCAACAAATATCTGTTACAATTGGCGGGGAATTTATTGTAAATGGTACATTTCCTGCTATGTCTACAGAAAGAGTTGATCAATTTATTACTAGAGTCTATAACTCTAGTAAAGCCACAATTTTAGGGTCATTAAGGAATGATCAGGCCTTATTTAAATTTCAGAAAAAATATGAAAAGTTTGCACTTAGAAATATTGAACTTTTACATAAAGATGGAAGTAAAGAAAATATTGATCTTGCAGTTTTCAGATTAAGTGGTGATTTTAGTAATAACCCCTACTTAAAAGAAGGGGATGTATTAATTTTTCCACCTTTGGATTTGGAAACCAATTTTATTTCTGTTGGTGGTGCAGTAAACAAACCACTGGATTTTCAATTTGTTGAAGGCGACGACCTTCAAACAGCATTATACTTTGCAAGAGGAATAAATAATTCGTATAAAAATGTTAATAAAATTAGGATTTCCAGATTATCCGATAAAGGAACAAAAGAAATAGTAATTGAAGAAAATATTGACTCCAAAATAAAACTTAAAAGTGGAGATAGAGTAACCGTACTGTTTGATGAGAGAAATAATTACAATTACAAAGTTTTAGTACTCGGTGAAGTAAATCAACCCGGATATGTCCCGATTTCTAAAAATTCAACTACACTTAAGGATGTTATAAATAAAGTTGGTGGGTTTACAGAAAAAGCATCATTAAAATTTTCAGACGTACTAAGAGATTATGATGCATTTTCAATTTTAAGGAAAAAGTCAATTGAAGAATCTTTGCAAGAAGAAATTATTCCTGAAGAAAAACAAAAGCAATTGTTAAACTTTGGAATAATAGAGTATCTAAAAATGTATAGGGCTGCAGACCTTGTAATGGCAGACACTTTATTTTTTGGAATAGATAATCAGTTGCGCGTTCAAAATAATTATTCAAACTTAGATTTTAGAAATTTAGAAATAGATTCGTCCTATGAAAGTAAATACATAGTTCAAAATGGCGATGTTATTATTGTTCCGAGAGAAGTGAAAGAAGTTTATTTATGGGGCGGAGTAAGTAAAATTGGTAGTTATCCATATTCTGAAAACATGAATGTTTGGGACTATATTAACCTTGCCGGTGGATATACAGAAATTGCCTACGGGGAAGATGAAGTTTATTTAATCAAAGGAAAATCCAGAGATTGGATAAACGTTGATGATAATAGAAACATTATTGTTGAACCCGGTGATTTTATTTATGTGCAAAAAGAAATGCCGAGAGATACTAGTTTTTATATTGGACGTGTAGCTGCTTATGCTAGCATAATTGGTAGTATTGCTACAGTAATACTATTGTTAACACAAATTGGTAAATAATATTAAAAATAACAATTGTTAAATTTTAGGATAAACTTTAATGAGAGACAAACCATCGTTTACAGATTATTTGAGCATACTTTATAAGTGGAAAAGGTTTATTGTAATAAATTTTTTTATTGCTGCTTTAATTTCTATAGTTATTGCTTTTATTATTCCGGTTAAGTATAAAAGTACGGCTACAGTAATGATTCCTCCAAGCAAAGAGATAGGTTTGGGAGGGTTAACAAATCTTTTATCTAGTGGAACTTCAGCTCTCGGGATGGGAGCTAAATTATTAGGAGTAACCAATGCGAACGAAGATTTACTCCTCGGGTTCTTGAATAGTAAAGCGGTATTAAAAAAAGTCATTAAAGAATATAATCTTTTTGAGTATTATGATATTGAAAAAAACGAGTTTGATAGATTACTTGAAACTTTTAAAGATGATTTAATGTTTGATCCAAATGAATTTGGAATGATAGA